>NZ_BAABFB010000053.1:0-39615 GCF_039540555.1 Rhodococcus olei
TCTCGGTCGTGGTCGTGTCGCCTGAGGGCCGGTTAACCGATAGGGGATTGTTGGACCAGATCTGCCGCCAGATCTGCTTCGGAAACGCGGTGAAGGCGAGCAGATCCACCCTGGCTGCATCGAGGTGATCGGCGACCCGCGGGAGCTTCTCCGACAAGGCATCGATCACCCGATCATATTGAGCATGAACGGAATCGGCGTCCGGCTGGTCGTAGACCGAGTGCAGGAGCGCTCGCACCCAGGGCCACGAGTTCTTCGGTGTCAGGGACATGAGATTGGTCGAGTAGTGCGTTCGGCAGCGTTGCCACGCGGCCCCGGGCAGGGTGGCGCCGATCGCCGACACGAGGCCGGCGTGCGCGTCGGAGGTCACCAACCGCACCCCGGACAGCCCGCGGGCGACCAGAGACCGGAAGAACGCCAACCAGCCGGCACCGTCCTCGGCGGAGGTCACGTCCAGGCCCAGGATCTCCCGGTAGCCCTCGGCGTTCACCCCGACCGCCACGAGTGCGTGCACGTTCACCACCCGACCGTTCTCCCGGACCTTGAGCACCAGGGCGTCGGCGGCGACGAACGTGTACGGTCCGGCATCCAATGGTCGGCCGCGGAACGCCTCGACCTGGGCGTCGAGGTCCTTGGCCATGACGCTGACCTGGGATTTCGACAGTGAGGTGATGCCGAGGGAATCGACGAGTTTCTCCATCCGTCGGGTCGAGACGCCGAGCAGGTAGCAGGTGGCCACCACCGAGGTCAGGGCACGCTCGGCGCGTTTGCGGCGCTGCAGCAACCAGTCCGGGAAATACGAACCCTGACGCAGCTTGGGGATCGCGACGTCGAGAGTGCCGGCGCGGGTGTCGAAGTCGCGATGCCTGTACCCGTTGCGGCTGTTGACGCGTGCCGCGGAGCGTTCACCGAAACCGGCGCCGCACAGGCTGTCGGCTTCGGCGCCCATGAGCGCGTCGATGAACGTGGACAACAGGCTGCGCAGCAGATCGGGGCTGGCGTCGGTGAGCCGATCGGTCAGGAACTGGTGCAGGTCGATATCGTGGGCAGTGGTCATCGCGTGCTCTTTCGTCGAGTCGAGTTGGTAGCTCTCTCGAAGAATCACGCGATGACCGCCTACTTTCCGGCTACGACACGCCGGTGACGTCCTGATCCGGCTCGTACACCATCGTCATGGACGCAACCACGTCGTACTCGCGGGTGTAGCCGTATCCACCGTGCACCTGGATCGCGAGAGCGTTGGCCTCCAGGCACCACTGCGAGGGCCAACTCTTGGCGATCGGTGTGAGCACGTCCAGGAGCAGCGCCGACCGCTCACGGTCGACGCCGGCCTCGCAGGTCTTGGCGTCGTCGACCAGCAGCGCACAGTAGAGACTCAGCGCGAGCCCACCCTCGACGTAGGATTTCGCCGCCAGAAGCATGCGGCGGACGTCGGTGTGCTCGATGATCGGCACGGGCCCGGGATCCGCGGCGCGAGACGACCGCCCCTGCTCGCGGACCCGCGCGTAGTCGAGGGCGAGCGCGTATCCGGCGGAACCGACTGCAGCGGCGGACAACCCGACACCCACACGCGCTTCGTTCATCATGTGGAACATCTGGCGCAGGCCATCTCCCGGCTCACCGACGATCTGTCCGACGGCCCCTGTTGCCCCGTGCGGCGTGTGGCTGCCGTCGCCGAAGTTGAGTGCCGCGTTCACGGTGCCGCGGTATCCCATCTTGTGGTTCAGACACGGCGACGTCGTTACGCTCCCCTGGTCCGTCCCCGCCGTCGTCGAGGTACTTCGGCACGATGAACAGCGATATTCCGCCGATGCCCGACGGTGCGCCTGCGATGCGGGCCAAGACCAGGTGGATGATGTTGTCGGACAGTTCGTGACCGGCGGCGCCGATCCACATCTTCTGTCCGGTGATCCGGTACGACCCGTCAGGCTGTGGGACCGCGCGGGTGGTGATGTCACTCAGCGACGAACCGGCGTGTGGTTCGGACAGGCACATGGTGCCCAGCGAACGCCCGTCCATCAGCGATGGAACGAACCCCGCGATCTGGGTGGAACTGCCATGCGCGAGAATCAGGTTCGCGACTCCGGATGCCAGGGTCGCGTAGGTGGTGGTACTCACGTTCGCCGCGAAGAAGTGCGCCAGGCACGCCTGCGCCGCGGTGAACGGCATCGACAGGCCGCCCTGGTCGGTGTCGACCGTTGCACCGACCAGACCTGTCTCGGCGAAGGCCGACAACGCCGGTCGGACTTCGTCGTGGACTCGAACCTGCCGACCGTCGAATGTCGGCTCCTCAGCGTCGTTGCGCTTGTTGTGTGGCAGGAACATCGTGGTGGCAATCTGCTCGGACACGTCCAGCATTGCCCTGATCTCATCGGGTTCGTGGTCGGCGTAGGGCTTCCGCTCCAGCAAGTGATCCAGACGGAGCCAGTCGAACAGCATGAACTCGAGGTTCTCACGCGAAACACGCTGGGTGGACGCGATCTGTGTGCGCGACATCATCACTTCTTCCGGTGGAGGGATCCGGCAAGGCGGTCGGCCGCGTCCGCCGGCAGGCCGAACGGGAGATCTCGCTCCAGCGACAGCGCCTGAGACCGATCGAGCGTGCGACTCTGGGCGTACAGGCGTTTCGCAATCTGGTTCGCACCAGCAGAATTGGCGGCAATCTCGGCTGTGAGTGCGGCGACGGCGGTGTCGAGTTCGTCGTCGGCGACGGCGCGGTTGACCAATCCGATCGCCGCCGCGTCGATACCCGAGATGCGGCGACCGGTGAAGGTGAGTTCCTTCGCCCGCGCGTACCCGACACGTTCGGGCAGCCGGACCGACATGCCCCACACCGGGACCAACCCCCACTGTCCATGGGTGTCGCCGAGCGACGCGGTCTCGGTGGCGAGGAGGATGTCACAGCCCAGCGCCAGTTCGAGCCCTCCGGTCAGACAGTGTCCTCGGATCGCCGCGACCGTCGGCATCGGCAGGGACTCCAGGGCGTCGATCGTCTCGGCCTCGTGGTACCGAGCGTCACCCTCTCCGTCGCCGTCGGCCAGCGCGTCGAGTGAGTGCCCCGCCGAGAACGAGCGGCCGGCACCGGTGAGCACGACGCAGGCGATGTTGCCCTGGCCGGCGACGGTGTCGATCGCGGCCCGGAGTTCCTCGAACGTCTGCGCGGTCAGGGCATTCAGCTTCCGCGGATTGTTCAGTGTGATCGTGGCGACCGATTCGACTTCGGTCAGAAGGACGAGTGGTTCCATGTCAGTTCTTCCGTGTGGAGGACCGGTCGACGAACGACTCGATCGCGGAGTTCACCACGGGTGTGTGTGTGAGGTTGACGATGTGCGTTCCGCCCGAGAGGGGCGGTCCGTCGCCTCCGCTGTCGATGTAGCTGATCCGCTGGCCGTTCACCGTGACAACCGGCATCGGAATTCCCTTTCCGGGTGGACTGGTCGGGTGATACCTGACGTGTCAGTATCACGTTCGTGAACTCACGATATGGCGGCTCGGAACGGCACCAAAGGTCCAATTCGACGGTCGAATTTCGGACCAATCTCACCCTGCCTGTCAACGTGGATCGATCCGTGCCCGGTCGGACGCTGGGTGCACAGATCGCCGAGCAGATTCGCGGCCTGATCGAGTCCGGTGGCCTACCGGAGGGAAGCGGGCTTCCCCCGACACGGCAGCTGGCACAGTCGCTCGGCGTGTCTCGTGGCGTGGTCGTCGACGCTTACGAGCGCCTGCGGGCCGCCGGATTCGCCGAAGCGACGGTCGGCGGGTACACGCGCGTCGTCACGCCCGGTCCGTCGAGCGTGTCGCAGCGTGCGAGCGCGGGTTCCCGGCCGCACACGTGGCGCGTCGACCTGAACCCGGAAGTTCCTGATATCGCGACATTTCCGCGCGCCGCATGGCGCGAGAGCCTCGAGTACGGACTGAAGTCGCAACCCACCTACGGTTTGGACTACCGGTCACAGCGCGGACTACCGGCACTACGGGAAGCATTGGCCGCCCATCTCGCTCGGAGCCGCAGGCTGCGAGTGGAGCCCGAGGACCTGGTGCTGTGCAGTGGCTATCGACAAGCCGCGCTGATCCTCGCCGGCGCACTGCACGAGAACGGTGTGTCGACCCTGGCGACACCGCGCGTCGGGCACCCGGTCAACGGCGTCCTGTTGCCCGAGACACCACTTCGGCTACGGTGGCTCGACGTCGACACGGCGGGCCTCGCGATCGAGAGCACCCTCGATGCCACCGGAACCGCGGTGATGGTCAACCCCGTGCATCAATTTCCTTTGGGGACACGCCTGTCCGCGGAACGCACGCAGGCTCTGACCGCATCGGGCCTGTGGATCATCGAGGATGATTCGAATACCCTTCTCGAGCACGACAACACGATCACGCCGGCTCTGCAGGGCACCCGCAGCGACAGGACGATCTACGTCGGTTCACTCAGCCGCGCCCTGGCCCCCGGAATCCGCCTGGGGTTCATCGTGGCGCCCCCGCGATTCGACGCGCCGCAGCGCGCACCGCGGGCCTGTGGGGTGTTGCGCCTTCGGCGATCGAACAAGCCGCGCTCGCGCATTTCATCGGCAGCGGAGCGCTGGATCAACACCTTGTGAAGCTCCGCAAGCGATACCGGCGAAAGGCACAGGAGTTGCGCGCGGCACTCTCGTCCACCCTGCCCGACGCGCACGCAGTGTTCCCCTCGAGCGGTTTTCACGCGCTGCTCGAACTCACCGACACCACCGAGGCCGCCGTCGCCGAGCACGCCGCGCGCAGGGGCGTCCGGGTCCGGGGGCTCGGCGAGCACGTCCTGCAGGGCGCTCCCATGCCTCCCGCACTCGTGCTCGGCTACGGATCGGTCGGCCGAACAGCACTGCCGTCCGTGGTCGCCGATCTCCGCGACTCCATCGAAGCCGCACGGTCGACATCGCCCACTCCGAATCGGACCCCGCGAGGACGGTCCCAGGGGTTTCGGAGGCAGCCACCGCACCGCGTCCGGGTCGTCGGAGTGGTGACACGAATCGGCGCTCGTTCACGATGTAACCAGTAGGGGCACGAAATCGGGAGGGGGTGAGGATGATGGGTTCCGCCGCAATCGACTTCAACGTGGCTTTTCAGGCGTTCCTACACTGGCTCAGTGTCATGTTCGGGATCGGTGGAGGCGTCGGCGTTCACTGACCAGTCGAGTGATCGGCTCCCGCATCGGGGGTCGATCACCGATGATGCACGGGTTTCGGTCAGGCCGCTGCCGCGACGCTCGATGAATCACGGGACTGAATCTTCCAGCGCCCGTGTACTTTGCGAGCCAACGGACACGGTTCGCCGCTGCACCGAAGGCTCCGCCACCCACGAGCTGTCGGGGCCGCACCGGGAAGTTCCCGGTGCGGCCCCGACAGCCGGTGGGTGGCGGAGCACTCAGAGACGACGCTCGCGACGGTAGAGCGAGCGTGCCCACGCGTAGCCGGCCGCGCCGAGCACCACACACCAGCCGACGGCCTGCGCCGCCACCGCGGCCTCCAGCCCCGCGCCGCCGGCGAGCAGCCCGCGCGCGGTCTCGATGATCGGCGTGAACGGCTGGTACTCCGCGAACCAGCGCACCGCCGTCGGCATGGTCTCCACCGGCACGAAACCGCTGCCCAGGAACGGCAGGAGCAGGAGGATCATCGGCGCGTTGCTCGCCGTCTCCACGCTCCGCGCGTTCAGCCCCAGCGCGACGCAGATCCAGCTGAGGGCGAGCCCCAGCAGCACGAACAGGCCCAGCAGAGCGAACCAGTCGAGCACGCCGGCGTCGGGCCGGTAGCCCATCGCGAGTGCCGCGCCGAGCACGAGGACGAGCGCCGCCAGCGCCTGCAGGACCGTGCCGAGCACCTGCCCGGACAGCACGGACCCCGGCGAGATCGCCATCGTCTTGAACCGGGCCGTGATTCCGCCGGCGGCGTCCATCGCGGCGCTGATGGCGACCGACTGGCCGGCCCCGACCACGGTGAGGATCAGCAGCGTGGGCGTGATGTAGGCGAGGTAGGCCGCGCGACCGTCCGCCCCGGGGGCGACCCCGGGCGCCACGCCCGCCCCGAAGGCCCCGCCGAAGACGTACACGAACAGCAGCAGCATCACCAACGGGCCGGCGACGAGGAACATCGTGAGCCCCGGGTAGCGCTTCGCCCGAAGGAGGTTGCGGCGCAGCATCGTGACGACATCGGCGGCGGGGCGGACGTGCACGCTCGGGGGCGCGGTGACGGCGACGGCGGTCATCGGAGGTTCTCCTTGTCGTTCGCGGGGGCGGGGTCGGTGGGCGATTCGGTCAGCGCGAGGAACACGTCGTCGAGCGAGCCGGTGTCGTGCGCGGACTTGAGCTCCGCCGGCGTTCCCTCGGCGACGATCCGGCCGCCGTTCAGCACGGCGACGGAGTCGGCGAGCTGATCGGCCTCCTCGAGGTACTGGGTGGTGAGCAGGATCGTGGTGCCGTCGGCCACGAGGGCACGAACCTCGTCCCACAGGGTGCGACGGCTGCGCGGGTCGAGGCCCGTGGTCGGCTCGTCGAGGAAGACGACCGACGGCGCCCCGACGAGCGTCATCGCGAGGTCGAGCTTGCGCCGCATGCCGCCGGAGTAGGTCGAGACGGGCTTGGCCGCCGCCTCGGCGAGGCCGAAGCGCTCGAGCAGCGCCGTCGTCCGGCGGCGCCCGTCGGCCCGCCCGAGATGGTTGAGATCGGCCATCAGGCGCAGGTTCTCGGTGCCCGTGAGCAGGTCGTCGACGGCGGTGATCTGGCCGGTCACACCGATCGCGGCCCGCACCGCCTGCGGCTCGCGGGCCACGTCGTGGCCGGCGACCCGGACGATGCCGGCGTCGGCGGCGAGCAGGGTGCTCAGGACGCCGACGGTCGTGGTCTTGCCCGCACCGTTGGGGCCGAGCAGCGCGGTCACGGTGCCGGCGGGGACGACGAGATCGACCCCGTCGAGCACGAGCTGCTCACCGGACTTCGACGTGTAGGACTTGCGCAGGCCGGCGACCTCGATCGCGGGCCCGCGGACAGCGGCGGTCATGGGTTCTCCTTCGATGGCGTGGTGCCGGTTGGGTCCGGGTGGGGATCAGGTGTGCGGACGTCGCACGACGACGTCGCCGAAGCTGGTGTTGGCGCGCACCTCGACGGTCCGGTCGTTCTCGTCGGGGCCGGTGGCGTCCTGCAGGAGGTTGCGGACCGTGCCGTGCTGCGAGGCCGCGTCGAGCCACGCGGCGGTTCCGGCGGGCACCCCGACCTCGATTGCGCCGTATGAGGTTTCGAGCTGGACGCGGCCGCTCGTGGCCTGCTCGACCCGGATGCTTCCGTGTGCGCACCGCACGTCGGTCTCGCCGAGCGACCGTTCGATCGTGATCGCCCCGTGCGCGCCGTTCACGCGCAGGCTGCCTGCGGACTGCCCGATCTCCGTGGCGCCGTTCGGAACCTTGATGACGGCGTTCCCGTCGAGCTCGCGGATCCGCACCCCGCCTGCGGTGGCGACGATCTCGGCGGAGTCGAGGGCGTGCCCCACGACCACGGAGCCCGCCGACGCGCGGAGCTCGAGCCGGCCGACCTCGTCGATCCGGATGTCGCCGGCCCGGCTCGTGAACGTGCACGGTCCGAGCCGTCCCTGGGTGAACAACGGGCCGACGGTCTTGCCCTCCAGGGCGGATCCGGTCGGCAGCTCGATCGTGACGTCCACGGATCCGCCGCCGAACGGGGCGAAGGAGCGCCACGACTTGGCCGTCTGCACCGTGAGGGTGCCGTCGTGGAGGTCGACACGGGCCTCGTCGGCGACCTTGACGTCGCCGGACTTGCCCGGGTCGCTCGGCCGGACGGTGACCACGGTGTCGGTGCGATCGCTCGCGACGACGTTGACGGTGCCGACGGCGACGTCGACGGCGATCGTGATCGGTTCTGGGGTCGCGAAAGTAGGCATGGTGAGTCCTCGGGGTGTGGTGTCGGCCCCTGCGTGCGGGGCGCGGATGTGTGTTCGGGGTTGGGGGGTCAGCGCACCCAACCGGTCAGCCGACCGGAGGTGCCGGGGTTGCGCGGTGTCGCGCGGGACGGTGTCGCGGGCTGGAGCGCGGCCGCGACCGCGCGCACGAGCCAGGTGTTGACGGACACGCCCTCGCGAGCCGCGGCCGCCTCGACCTGCGCCTTGAGCTGGTCGGGAAGACGGAGCGTGGTGCGGGAGGTGCTGACGTCGTCGGGGTCGAGAACCGTGGGCCGCGGGGGCTCTGCTGTCGCCGGCTCCGCGTCCTCGTATGCCGTGGCCGGGGCGGGGGTGACGACGAACTCCGGGTCGCGACCCCGCAGGCGCACGTCGACTGCGCCGGGGGCGAGCTCGACGGTGATCTCGTTCGCCGCGGTGGAGAGCGCCTCGAGCAACACGAGTCGGACGGCGGCGTCGAGCGGGGCCGTCAGGCGGTCGGCGAGCTCACGTGCCTCGCCCCCGCCGGCGGCGGCTGCGGTGGCGAGCTGGTTCTGCAGCTCGTCTACATATCTCGTCAAATCCATGACACCACTATGACACCATGAATGGTGTCGCGCAAGCGTTTGGGTGTCATACACGACACCATCGTGGCGTCAGAACGGCACACGACGGATGAATGCGCAGGTCACGGCAACCTTCGACTCGTGCGGACGAACACGTGGGCGAGCCGGCCACGGGCGCTGCCGAGACGAGCCGGACCACGATGACACCACCGGACGCCACCGTGACACCACGAGTGATGCGACGACACGATGCGCCCCCGAGACCGACGAGCACCGACTACGCCGTGGGACGGACCGTACGGGGTCCGAATCGGAAGGGAGCTGGTTCAGTCGGCGGTGAAGTCGATCGGCAGGCGGGCGTTGGACCGTGTGGTGACGACGCAGGTGCCGAGGGGACCGACGCGGTCGTACAGGGTGGCGGTCCCGATCGAGATACCGCCAGAGGCGACAGCACCGTCGGATCGCAGGCCGAGCTCGTACCCGAGCGGAAGCCGCGACAGGGTGAGGGTCACGTCGGTGTTGATGTATCCGGCGCCGTGCGAGCCCCTGACCATCCTTCCCCTCCCAGAGACCTCTTCCACACTCGAACCTGGACCGCGCTAGAGGACCCGAACTGCCGTCGGGGCCGAGTGCAACGACCCCGTCGAGGCTCGTTCCGCAGAGGGTGCAGGCCGCGCGATTCGCCGGTCGGCCCTCGGGGTGGACGCTCTCGTCGTGTCGAAAGTGCCCGAACCGGCATGCGCGGTCACCACACCGATCGCAGCCCGGCGAATCGCGGCGGGTGCCGCCGGACAACCAACGCGGCGTGCTGTCGGTTTCGCAAACGTCCTTGGAGCACCGGAGTATTCAGGGCGACCGAACACTCGGAGCCGACGAGGCCCGGCCCAGGCCGTCACACCGAGTGGCTACCCTGTCGGGAACACTCTTCGCCCGGTGCCTGCACACACTCATCGCGGGGCCGGCCAGAACATCGGGGGCAGTCATGGGCTACGCGTCCTTCACCAACTGGCGACGACTGGAAGGCGACCCGGACCTCATCTGGCACGCATTCACCCACCCGGCAGAAACGGAGCTGTACGAAGCCCACAGGACGGAAACCGTGCTGGGGCACGACTTCACGATGGCGGCGGGGCACGGCTGGGACAGCAAGCACGGCGCGGAATGCGACTTCGACGTCGTCCGATGGACCATCACCCGGCACGTGCCGAACGAGGTGTTCGAGTTCTCCGGCACGCAGCGGGGCATCCGGCAGGACGTCCTGCTCACCATGGAACCGGCCGACGGCGGCCACATCGTGACCGAGACCATCCGCTTCCGTCCGGCGCTGGCCGGCAAGCCGGGCACGCAACTGCTGTCCTGGCTGCTCCTGGCCACCGGACTGCTGGCCAAGGTCGGCGACGACCACGGCGAGAATCTCGATCTGCTCGAACAGCACATCGCGGCCGAGTAGCGGAGCTCGCGACCTGCGCACGCACAGGCCGACGATCCGACCAGCTGTCCGGGACGAACTCGATGCGCTCGCGCGCGGCTGCGGCACCCCGACGCGTCAGAAGTCGAACACCGACCAGCAGATGTCGTTCCGCAACCGCTGGTCGTCGAGGACCAGTTCGCGAATGCCCTCCGGGAGTTGGTCACGCTGCCATTGGCACTCGAGGCGCCCCGCGGCCTCGCCCTCGCCATCCGGCGCGGCGGCACGTACGGCCTTGATCGCGTAGGCGGCCGCACCGAGCTCGTGCGCGGCGACGTGTGCGACGACCCCGGCCTGGCCGGCGGCGTACGCCGCATGCCGCGCGGCCCCACGCAGGTCCCTGGCCGCACCCATCGCATGGCCACCGGCCGTGCGCGCCTGGGTCATCGTGATCTCGCCGCGCGCCCAGGCGCGGGCGTGCTCGATCGCCTGACGCGGCCGCGGATCCTCCGGCCGAACCGATTCGAAGAGGCCCAGGACGTGCTCCGCGCACGATGCCGCCCAGAGGGCGAGGAGATGGTGATCCGGATCGGTGAGGGTCCCCCCACGGCGGATCGTCACGAAGCGAGGGTCCCGGACCTTCGGGAGGATCATGGTTGGCACTCCTTCTGGTTGCGTCCGCCCGACGCGATGTGACGACCCGGAAGATGACGCACACGAATCACACTCGCGGCAAACATCTTTCGACCTACTCGCGACGGTGAACGCAATCCGCCCGCGCCCCTGCCTCCGAACCGGAGTGTGATCCCATCGCCTCGACAACCTCCCGATCGTGCCACGACATCGGCCGGGACCCCGGATCTCGCGGCGCCACGGCCGGCCGCCCCGAGGGTCCGGGACGGTCGGCCGCGACGCGGCGTCACGAGGCGATCAGCTCGTCGATCTGGTTGATCGCCGACGACGCACCCTCGACCACACCCATGTCCAGCACCTGCTGCAACGCGTCGGCCGACTCGAACGTGCTCACATAGGTCGCGCGGGTGCCGCCGTCGTGCTCGGCGAAGGTGTAGACGTTCGTGGAGACCGGCAGCGCCGGATTGGGGTTGAAGTCCTGGTCGGCGAAGCCGTCGACGAAGGAGAAGCTCGCCGGCTCGTCGACGGCCGTGATCTGCCAGTACCCGGCGTGCTTGTCGCCTTCCGGGCCGGTCATGAAGTACGTCATGCGGCCGCCGGGAGTGAGATCGTGCTCGACCACGGTCGCCGGGTAGGACGGCGGACCCCAGATCTTCTCCAGCTGACGCGGATCGGCGTAGACCTGCCAGATCCGCTCCACCGGCGCGGCGAAGTCGGCCACGATGGTCAGGGTCAGGTTGTCGAGGTCGTGACGGACGTCGGTCACAGGCATGGTTCAGTCCTCCTTGGTCGAGTCGAATGCAATGAGTTCGTCGATGCGGGCGATGCGGCCGCGCCACACCTGCTCCAGCTCGGTGAGCATGGATGCCACCGACCGCACCGCCGCCACGTCACCGCTGGCCAGCTGCTCCCGACCGCTGCGTCGTTTGGTGAGCAGGCCGGCCTTCTCCAGCACGGCAACGTGCTTCTGGACCGCGGCGAAGCTCATCTCGTACTTCGCCGCGAGCGCGGAAACCGAGTGCTCCCCGGCCAGCACCCGGCGCAGGATGTCGCGCCGGGTCCGGTCGGCGAGCGCGTGGAACAGGGCGTCCGCCCGGTCCTCGTCGTCTCCGTTCACGAGACAAACATACAACCAATCAGTTGTATGTTGTCAAGGCCTTGTCGTGATGCCAACCGGGCACCGCCGACGTACCCGCGGCTCGTAGGCTGGTGCGCACCTGACGAACAGGAGGCTGGGGTGGCCGAGACGGTGGCCGGAGTGATGGCCGAACTGGCCGCGCTCGAGGATCCGAAGATGCGTGCGGTGAACGAGAAGCACGGTGACGATCACGGCGTGAACCTCGGCACACTCCGCGTGCTCGCGAAGCAGCTGAAGACGCAGCCGGGACTGGCCCGCGAACTCTGGGACACGGGCGACACGGCGGCGCGACTGCTGTCGATCCTGATCTGCCGACCGAAGGCGTTCGACCGTGACCAGCTGGACGCCATGGTGCGCGAGGCGCGCACGCCCAAGGTGCACGACTGGCTCGTGAACTACGTGGTGAAGAAGAACCCACACTCCGACGAGCTACGCGTGGCCTGGCTCTCGGATCCGGATCCCGTGGTCGCGAGCGGCGGCTGGGCGCTGACCACCGAACGTGTGGCGCGGAAACCCGAGGGCCTCGACCTCGCGGAGCTGCTCGACATCATCGAGGCACAGATGAAGGACACACCGGACCGCCTGCAGTGGGCGATGAACCACTGCCTGGCGCAGATCGGGATCGAGCACGCCGAATACCGAACCCGCGCAATCGACATCGGTGAGCGACTGAGAGTGCGCGAGGACTACCCGACTCCCCCGAACTGCACGTCCCCGTACGCACCGGTCTGGATCACCGAGATGGTGCGCCGCCGAAACTACGGGCAGGAAGGGCGCCCTCCACCGAGGCACCGGGCAACCCGGATCCCGGAAGGTGGAAACCTCAGCGTGGAGCCAGGTTTCGCAGTGCCAGGTCGAGAACACGCGGCATGTCCCCGGCATCGTGACCCGACCCGGTCAGGCACCCCTGTTCCCCGACAAGATGATTGGCCATCGCCAGCCCGTGCAGCAGCACCCACAGGAGCGGACCGACTTCCCGAACGTCGCCGGCGACGATGGTGCCGTCGCGCTGCGCCTCGACGACGAGTTCGCGGAAGTACCGGTTGAAGTCGCCGGCGGCGTCGACCAGCACCCGACTCGGCGTGATCACGTGGTCGCCGCCGAACTCGAGCCGGTAGTGGTTCGGACGCTCCCAGGCGACGCGGACGTAGGCGAGGCACGCGCGGAACAGCGGGGTGGCGGCGGTCGCGGTGTCCGCGACGGCACGCTGCATCTCCGCCTTCAGGAAGGCCAGGTTCTCGGCGGCCACCGTGCTGAGCAGGTCGTCCTTGTCCCGGAAGTGGCGATACGGCGCCGTCCGTGACACGCCTGCCGCCGCGCCGACCGCTCGCAGCGTGACGTTGGCCGGCCCGCCCCGGGCCAAGAGGTCGCCGGCCACGGAGATCAGGGCGCGGCGGGTGTCCCGCGTTCGTTCCTGCACGTCACGAGCATAGGAGGAGGTTGACGCTGTCAACAGACCGAGATAGGTTGACGCCGTCAACTTGCCGCCGCCGTCCGGCTGCGCTCGGAACTCCCCGCCTGGCCACCGGAGCAGGTCGGACCGGACCGCCGATCCGGCCGGGGCACCCGGCCGCCGCGATCGCCCTACCCGGGAGCTCCATGACGTCGACATCACAGACGAATCGCCTCGACCTGCTCCGCTCGGATGTCGCGGCCTGGAATTCCCAACGGGCGGCTGGAAACTCGGTGATCGGCAGCCTCGCCGACACCGATCTGACGGGCACGAACCTGGTGGGCGCGGACCTGGCGGGCGTGGACCTCACCGGCGCCGACCTGTCGGGAGCCGACCTCACGGATGCCATCCTCGCCGGGGCGAACCTGACCTCCACCGAGTTCGTCGGCGCCGTCCTGGTGCGGGCCGATCTCACCGGCGCGGTCGCGCACGACGCCAACTTCACCGGCGCATATCTCACCCGGGCCGTCCTACGCGGCGCCGACCTGACGATGGCCTACCTGACGTCGACCTTCCTCGGCCACGCGGACCTCGCGGGAGCGGACCTCTCCGCCGCCTACATGACCGGCGCCTACCTCGGCGGCGCCACTCTGACCGGCGCCACCCTGACCGGCGCCTACCTGGGCAGGGCCAACCTGACCGGCGCGACCATCGCCACCGCCCTGGACGGCGCCGATCTCACCGCGGCCACCATGCCGGACGGCACCGTCCTCGACTGACCGACCGCGATCGGCGACTCGTGCGCCGGTCGGCGGCCACTTCGCCGCTGCGGATCGACGACCGGTCGACCTGGCGGACTTTCGGCGGGTCGTCCCTCGTAGTGAGGGTGTCCGCCCTCGCCGATCGCGGCGACCGGCACCGCGACGCTGCGGTGGATATGCCGCATTCATCGGCTGCGCCGGAGTAGGTTGCCGATTGGCTGGGCGGTAACCCGTTGAGACACAGCGGATCGCCCGCGGAGGGAGCGGAGACATGCGAACTGGATTCGGGACCGATGCGATACCGGGTGGCGAGACGCTCCCGTTCCCGCCACCGCGGTCGGGGAGCATCGCCGGCCGCACGATGCAGGAGTCGGTGTACAGCCCTGATCCGAAGGCCCGCCGCCTTCCGGCTGACACGCCGAACATTCTCGTCGTCCTGATCGACGACGCGGGTCCCGGCCTGCCGAGCGGTTTCGGCGGCGAGGTGAACACCCCGACCCTCGACCGGATGCTCGGTGAGGGGATCAGCTACAACCGTTTCCACACCACCGCGATGTGCTCACCGACGCGCGCGTCGCTGCTGACCGGCCGCAACCACCACCGCGTCGGTAACGGGCAGATCGCCGAACTCGCCAACGACTGGGACGGATACTCCGGCCACATCCCCAAGTCCAGCGCGACCGGCGCCGAGGTGCTGCGCCAGTACGGATACACCACCGCCGCGTTCGGGAAGTGGCACAACACTCCCGCCGAGGAAACCACCGCGGCCGGGCCGTTCGACAACTGGCCCACCGGTGTCGGATTCGACTACTTCTACGGATTCCTCGCCGGTGAGGCCTCCCAGTACGAGCCGAACCTGGTGCGCAACACCACCGTCGTGCTGCCGCCGAAGACCCCCGGAGAGGGCTACCACCTCAGCGAGGACCTCGCCGACGACGCGATCGGATGGCTGCGCCGGCACAAGGCGCTCGACGCCGACCGGCCGTTCTTCATGTACTGGGCCAGCGGCTGCCTGCACGGACCGCACCACATCATGAAGGAGTGGGCGGACCGCTACGCCGGCAAGTTCGACGACGGCTGGGATGCCTACCGGGAACGGGTCTTCGCCCGGGCCAAGGAGAAGGGCTGGATCCCGCCGGAGGCGGAGCTGACCGACCGCGACCCCACGATGCCGGCGTGGGACGACATCCCCGACGACGAGAAGCCGTTCCAACGCCGGCTGATGGAGGTCGCCGCCGGCTTCGCCGAACACTGCGACGTCCAGGTCGGGCGGCTGTTCGACGAACTCGACGACCTCGGCTACCGCGACAACACCCTCGTTCTCTACATCTGGGGCGACAACGGCTCGTCCGGTGAGGGGCAGAACGGCACCATCAGCGAACTCCTCGCCCAGAACGGCATCCCGACGACCACCGCCCAGCACATCGCCGCGCTCGACGAACTCGGCGGGCTCGACGTGCTCGGCTCCCCGAAAACCGACAACATGTACCACGCCGGATGGGCGTGGGCCGGCAGCACGCCCTACAAGGGCATGAAGCTGCTCGCCTCCCACCTCGGCGGCACCCGCAACCCCATGGTCGCCCGGTGGCCCGCGAAGATCACCCCAGACGCGACCCCGCGAACCCAGTTCCTGCACTGCAACGACCTGGTACCGACGTTCTACGACATCATCGGCATCACGCCGCCGCGGACGGTGCACGGGATCCAGCAGGACCCGATCGACGGCGCCAGCTTCGCGCCCACCCTGATCGACCGGGACACGAAGGCCGGCAAGCTGACCCAGTACTTCGAGATCATGGGCAGCCGCGCGATCTACCACGACGGGTGGATGGCGTCGGCGTTCGGCCCCCGCGCACCGTGGTTGCCCGGAGTACCCGGCGGCATCCGCGACTGGAGCCCCGACGACGACACCTGGGAGCTCTACAACCTCGACGAGGACTGGACCCAGAACCGCGACCTCGCCCAGCAGCATCCCGAGAAGCTCGCCCAACTACGGGAGATCTTCGCGATCGAGGCGGCCAAGAACAACGCCCTGCCCGTCGGCGGCGGGCTCTGGGTGGCCGCCATCCATCCCGAGCAACGCATCACCACCCCCTACACGAGTTGGGAGTTCACCGGCGACGTCGTCCGGATGCCCGAGTTCTGCGCCCCCGCGCTCGGAAACAGGGGCAACCGGGTCACCGTCGACCTGACCGTCCCCGATCGGGCGAGCGGCGTCCTCTACGCCCTCGGCGGCAACGGCGGCGGTCTGACGTGCTTCATGGACGACGGGTACCTCTGCTACGAGTACAACCTGTTCATCCTGATGCGCACCAAGATGCGCTCGGCGGAACCGCTGTCCCCGGGCAGGCACACCATCGAGGTGTTCACGGACTATGCCGAGGCTCGCCCCGGCGGCCCGCTGAACGTGAGCGTGAGCGTCGACGGTCAACCGGTCGGCAAGACCACCGTGCCGGTCAGCGCGCCGCTGCTGTTCACCGCCAACGACTGCCTCGACATCGGCACCTGCCTCGGCTCCCCCGTCTCCCTCGACTACTACGATCGCGCCCCGTTCGCGTTCGACGGAACCATCGACAAGGTGACCGTCGAATACACCTGACACCGCCCGATCGATACCCGCACCTCGGCGCCATGTCCACGCGGACATGGCGCCGAGTGCTGCGTGAGGCGGGCGCCGGGATGCTCCGACGGGTCGGGGTCGTTCCCGGGCTATCCCTCCCCCGCTCCGGGCGATCGACCCGGATCCGGCCCGGTCGCCCCCGCCGCGACCCAGGCCGCGATCTGCGCGCGTGTGGTGAAGCCCAGCTTCGCGAGGACGTGCTCGACGTGTCCCTGCGCGGTGCGGTGCGCTATCCCCAGTTGCTCGGCGATCGCCCGGTTGGTCAGCCCCTGCGCCACCAGGTCCGCGACCTGCCGTTCGCGTTTCGTCAGCACCGACGGCGGCAGCGGCGCCTGGGACGGGGCGTACTCGTCCAGCGCAAAGGCGACGGCGTCGGCGAGGCCGAGGTCGCGACCGCGCGCCATCGCCGCGTCGAAGGCGCCCGACCCGAGGACGGCCCGGGCCTGCTTGCGACGCCGCTTCTGATAGCCGACGAGGCTCGGAATGATCACCAGCTTGATTCCGGATTCCTCCCCGACCGAGTCGGCCGCGCCCATCAGGATCGCGGCCCGCTCGCAGTCGTGCCGTTCCGCGGCGACCCAGGCCAGCGCCTCGAGGCAGCTGGCGCAGGTGAGCGGGTCGTCGACCAGGCGGGTCAGCCGCAGGCCCTCCTCGAGGAGCGCGGTCGCCCGGACCGGGTCCCCCTGCTGTCCCACCGCGAGCCCCAGCGCGCACAGGGAGTAGGCCCGGTACACGGATTCGCCGCGCGCCTCGGTGATCGCGAGAATCTCCTCATGACAGGCCAGCGCCCGCTGGCTGTCACCGCGCAGCCCGCTGGCCAGAGCCAGTCCGAGCAGGGCGGCCACGCGGCGCAGCGGGTTCCCGGTGACGCCGAGCGCCCGGACCGCCTCCTCGAGGTCCCGTACCGCGAGGGGCAGGTCGCCGGCGAATATCGCCACATGGCCACTGGCCGATCGGGCCAGCGCCGTGCGTTCCTCGCCGCCGACCGCTGCGGCAGCGGCCCGCGCCTCCCCGGTCAGCGCGATCCCCGTCGCGACGTCCCCCTGCATCACGGCGAGCACACCGCCCGCACACAGTGCGGCCACCCGCGCCGCGGTCGGCTGCCCGCCCTGGGCGGCCAACGCCCGGTCCAGCCACCGCCTGCCCTCGCCGAGCAGCCCTCGCGCGAGCCAGAACAGGTACATCGCCTCCGCGATCCGCAGCGCGGACTCCGCCTCGCCCGGACGGGACAGGCAGTAGTCCAGGGCGTCGCGCACATTCGCCTGTTCCCGGTCGAGTCGTCGGATCCACTGCATCTGCCGGGGGCCGATCCACTGCGCCTCCGCGCGCAGCACCAGGAGCTCGTACCAGTCCCGATGCCGCCGGCGCAGCGCGTCGAGATCCCCGTTGCCCTCCAGCTTCTCCAGGCCGTAGTCGCGCAGCGTCTCGAGCAGCCGGTAACGCACCACGTCGCCGTGGTCCTCCCGGATCAGGATCGACTTGTCCACCAGCGCGGCGACCACGTCGAGAACGTCCTCGGGCTCGAGGTCACCGGCACACACTCCTTCCGCGGCGTCGAGTTCGAAGCCGCCGGCGAACACCGACAGCCGGGCCCACAGCTCCCGCTCCTGGTCGGTGCACAGCTCGTGGCTCCAGTCGACGCACATTCGCAGCGTCTGCTGCCGCGGGGGCGCGCCCCTGTGGCCGATGGTCAACAGCCGATACCGATCCGTCAGCCGCTGCAGGATCTGCTGCGCCGACATCGCGCGCAGGCGCGCCGCGGCCAACTCGATCGGCAGCGGCAGCCCGTCCAGGCGATGGCAGATCCGGGCAACGACCAGCGTGTTCTCGTCCGTGAGGCCGAACCCGGGCAGGGCAGCGCCCGCGCGCTCGACGAACAGGGTCATCGCCGGGTACCTGGACATCCCGTCCTGCGTCGGCAGCCGGTCGGGATCCGGCACCGCGAGCGGCGGCACCCGCAGGGCCACCTCCCCGGAGATCGCGAGCTGTTCCCGACTGGTGGCGAGGATCCGCAGCCCCGGACTGGCCCGGAGCAGCGCCTCCGTCAGCTCCGCGACCGCTTCGACCAGGTGCTCGCAGTTGTCCAGGACGAGCATCAGATTCCGTCCGGCGCAGTAGTCGACGAGCAGGTCGAGCGGCGGGCGACTGGACACCTCACGCAACCCGAGCACCGCCGCGACCGAGTCGGCGAGCAGCACCGGATCCCCGAGCTCTCCGAGCTCGATCAACCAGACACCGTCGTCGAACACCCGACGGCTTTCCTGTGCTATCCGGAGCGCCAACCGCGTCTTGCCGACTCCACCGATCCCGGTGAGCGTGACCAACCTGGACTCGGACAGCAGCCGCCGACCGGCGGCCACCTCACTCTCGCGACCGACGAAACTGGTCATGTCCTGGGGTAGGTTTCCGGGCCTACCGCGCGCGCCACGCGACATCGAATCGACACTCCCGCCCACGGACCGTGCCAATCCGACGGTACCCCTGCCCTGGTTGTCCGCGTCCACGTCGGTGGCGCACCGACACGGAGATCCGCTAGCGCGATCCCGCGGTCGGACCCGGACCGATGCTCACTCCCCGGAGCGGGTGCCGGAGGGCTCCGGGCGGTCGGCGAACAGCGCCTCGATGCGGGCCTTGATCTCGGCGGTACTCGGCGTCCCGCCGGACGCGGACGGGCCTGCGGGGGTCTGCATCGTTGCAGCGGACATTCGGTGAATCATCCTGTCTGTCAGTTTGTTCCGAGTCGAGCTGTCGGCTCGCCGGCTACGGAGTGCACCGCGATCGACGCTAGAGGCCGACCGCGTCCTCGAGCGCAGCGAGTTCGTCGTCGAGGTGGTCGAGCAACGACGACAGCCGCGGCAGAGCCCGGCGGCACCCGGTGAGCCCGAACGCGATCTCGTCGTCGGTGTTGGTGCACGTGATGTTCAACGCCTGCCCGTTGACCGGGATCGACAGCGGGTACAGAGCGCTGACCCGGGCACCGTTCCAGTACAGCGGCGTCCGCGGCCCGGGAACGTTGGAGATCATCACATTCGCCGGACGCAGCGGCCCGGCAATCCCGAACATGCCCAGCGCCAACGGGGCCGTGCCGAGGGCACTGGCCGCCAGCACCTGGGTCCGGCTCATCGTGCGCATCGCGTCCTTGCCGTCGGACATCGACTCCCGCACCGTGTGCAGGCGCCGCGCCGGCTCGTCGAGGTGGGTGCCGAGGTTGCACGAGAGCATCCCGATCTCGTTGCCCGCCTTACCTTCCCGGTTCTCACCCCGCAGCGAGACCGGCACCATCGCGACCAGCGGATCCTCCGGCAACGCACCCCGACCGGCCAGGAACGTGCGCAGCGCACCCGAGCACATCGCGAGCACGACGTCGTTCACGGTGGCGTCGGCGCACTTGGCGACCAGCCGCAGCCGCTCCAACGGCCACGACCGGGCCGCGAACCGACGGGCACCGCCGATCGGCACGTTGAGCACCGACTGCGGCGCCGAGAGCGAGAGCGCGCCCCCGCGGTCGTGCCGGGCGCGGTCGATCGCTCCGGCGATCGCGGGCACCAGCCCGGCGACCTCGCCGACCACGTCGCGGGCACCCCGCAGCGCCGCCATCGGCAGGTCCAGCGGCCCCGCGACCCGGGGGTCGGCATCCGGCACGACACGCAGCCGCCGCTCGCGCGTCAGCGGCTCCCACGGCGCGGGCATGTCCCGGGCGTCCGGGTCGTCGGTGAGCGCGCTGCGCAGCAGCTTCATCGCGGACACCCCGTCCGCGAGCGCGTGGTGGATCTTCACGTAGACGGCGTAGCGGCCGTCGGCGAGACCCTCGATCAGGTGCACCTCCCACAGCGGGCGGCTGCGGTCGAGCAGGCCGGCGTGCAGGTGGGAGACCAGGTCCATCAGCTCGGCCATGCCGCCAGGGGCGGGCAGCGCGTCGTGGCGGATGTGGTGGTCGAGGTCGACCTCGGCGACCGTCTCCCAACCCCACTGCCCGAACGAGGTCAGCGACCGGGCGGGTCGCTTGGACAGCAGCGGCGCGACCCGCCCGCCGGTGACGGCCGCATCGAGCATCGCGCGCACGTCCAGGGCCTGCGCCCCCTCCGGCGGCTCGAGCAGCACCAGTCCGCCGACGTGCATGGGGTGCTCGCGGGACTCGCCCAGCAGGAACATCGAATCGGTCGGCGACATGGGCAACAGCATCAGGGCCTTTCCGTCCCCCAGCGGACCGGTGTGGTCCGTCCCCCCGAAGAACTCTGTAGAGCGGTATTTAGGCGCGGTTCCGCGGATCCACCCACGGAAACGATGTGATACAGATCACGACTCTGTGACGCTGTGAGCTCCATTTCTACGGCAGGCCACGGGGCGGCGCAACCTGGGCGTGTGTCCAGAAACGAGACGAGCGTCCAGTTGGGAATCCTTGCGGACGTGCCGTTTTCGTTGCAGGACAATGCATCCACCGGCGCTCCTGTCGTTCATCCGATCGACAATCCTCGGCACCCCTTCGGCACCCGCAGACTCACGGAGCGGCAACAGCCCGCCCCACGTCACCGACACGCACTACCGGGTGGGGACGGGGGTCGGCGCGGGCGCCACCGACAGCCCCGTGTAGATCTCGTCGAGAACAGTTGGCAGCAGGGCGTTCGCCGTGGTCTTGCCCTCCGGCGACAGGGTCAGGTTCGTCCAGATGACGAGCGTGACGTCGTTGTCCGGGTCGTATCCGATGAACGAGTTGAAGCCGGGCAGTTCCCCACCGTGGTAGTACATCGCGGCCTGCGGACCGAAGCGCTGGTGACTGATGCCGTACCCGTACTGCTGTCCGTCGGGTGCGTTCGGGTCCTCGGGTCGCAGGCTGTGGAGCCACCGTTGCCGGTACTCGGCATTGAAGACCTTGCCCGACACCAGCGTTCGGATCCACGAGGCCAGGTCCTCCGCTGTCGAGATGGCGCCACCGGCGGCGGTGGCGTAGGAGGGGTTCTGGTCGGTGTAGTCGACGGGCTGCAACGCTCCGGACAGTGCCGCCTCCTGCATGTCGGCGGGGTAGTCCTTGTCGACCAGCGCGTAGGAGGAGTCCCCGTACATGTAGCCGTGCGAGTGGCGATCCGGGATGGTGTTGTCGTCGGCCGCGGGCAGCGAGGTCTGCGGCAGCCCGAGCGGGCCGAACAACCGCTCCCGGAACTGTTCGGCCAGTGCGCGTCCCCCCACCCGCTCGGCGACCAGGCCCAACAGCGCGTAGTTGGTGTTGCTGTAGTCGTAGGCGGCGTCCGGCGGGAACTCCGGCGGGTGCCGGAACGCGATGTCGAGAACCTCCTGCGGTGTCCAGGCCTTGGTCGGATCAGCGTCCAGTGTCGCGGCGAGCTCGGGCGCGCTCGTGTAGTCGTACAGTCCGCTACGCATCGTCAGCAGCATTGCGAGGGTGATGTTCTCGCCGTTGGGTACCCCCGGAACGTACTTGGACACCGGATCGGCGAGGTCGAGTCGGCCGTCCTGGGCGAGCAGCAGGATCAGCGCGGCGGTCATCGTCTTCGTGTTCGACGCGATCCGGAGGTGGGTACCGACGTCCGGCGGCGTCTGCTCGTCCAGCTTCGTGGTGCCGACCACCGCAGTGAAGGCTCCCTGTGGGGTGTCGACCAGGACCACCGCCCCGGGAACCGTCATCGCCTCGGCGGCCGCGGCCACGGTGGCCTGGAATCCTGCCGGATCGACGGGCTTCAGCACCGCGCCCGTCGGCACGGCGGCCGTCGCGGCGGGCGGAGACCCGTCCGACGTGGGTGAGGACGTCGGCTCCGAAGTCTGTGAGCAGCCCGCGATCACGAGGGCCGCGGACGTCGCGAGCACCGCGAAACGGGTGGTGCGTCCTCGGCGTTCGGGCTGCTCGTTGCTCTGCGCCATGACCTGCCTCCTGCCGGTGTCGTCGACGTGACGGTTCGGGTGTTCCACTACTCGTCCGCGGGCGCACGCCTGACCACGGGAGGGCGGAACGCGAGCCGGATCGTCATCGGCCCTCACCCCCGCCACCCGATCGCCGACTCTGTCGCTCGCCGGCTTCCGCGACCCACGCTGCGACCTGTGCGCGGGAGGTGAACCCGAGTTTGGCGAGGATGTGCTCGACGTGTCCCTCGGCGGTGCGTTGGGAGATAACAAGTTTGGCGGCGATCTGCTTGTTGGTGAGGCCCTGGGCGACGAGGTCGGCAACCTGACGCTCGCGCTTGGTCAGACTCCCGCCCGGACCGGACGTGGGTGGGGTGTCGGCAGGTTGCGCGTTGAGTGCGTACGCCACCGCTTCGTCCATTTCCATCGCCCGGCCTTTCCGCAGGGCCGTTTCGAATCTCCGGGGGCCGAGAGCCGATCGCGTCGTCCGGACGCATTCGTTGTGGAGATGGTGCGGCTGCGGGAGTATGGTCGCCGGATTGCCCATGGACCGCTGCAGCTCCGCCGCGGCTCCCATCAGTACGGCTGCGCGTTCGGCGTCACCGTCGGCGCCGGCAATCCAGGACAACACCTCCAGGTTCAACGCGGCGACGAGCGGGCTCCGTATCTGCTGGTTGACTCGCAGCGAATTCTCGACGAGTCGGATCGCCTCTCCCCGTTCGCCGTTCTTCCACACCACGCTGGCCATGCCCCACAACGCGGATGCCCGAAAGAGCGACTCGCCGCACGCCTCGGTGATGGAAATCAGCTCGCGGTAGCACTCGATCGCCCGCTGCGTGTCACCGACCAGTTCACGCACCATGGCGAGTCCGGACAGAGCCGCAACATGAAGGAACCCTTGCCGATTCGAGCTGAACGCCTCGACAGCCGGTTCGAAGAGGGAGGACGCCTGAGCCGGCTCACCCCGGTAGAGCGCCACCACGCCGTCCGCGTAGTCCACCAGCGCCCGATTCATCGGCGTGGGCTCCCGTGCCGCGAGCCGGCGTCCCTCCTCGACGAGGACGGCCGCCGCCGGCACGTCGTTCTGTACCGCCGTCATGACACCGCCGACCTGGAGCGCCCTGACACGATCGGAAATGGATTGTTGGGCAGGGTGGTTGAGGATTCGGTCGATCCAGCGCCGACCCTCGCCGGACAGGCCCCGGAAAGTCCAGAACATGTGCAGTGCGGCGGCGGCCCGTAGTGCTGCGTCGGCCGCCTGCCCGGTGCCCTCGCTCAGGCTGCATTCGAGCGCATCGCGGAGGTTGGGCTGTTCGCGCTCGAGCCTGGCAGTCCAATAGAGCTGCCGCTCGCTGATCCATTCGGCCTCCGCGGCCAACGCCAGCTGCTGGTACCAGTCGCGGTGTCGGCGCCGCATGTGCTGGTCGGCGCCGAACTCCCGCAGCTTCTGCCAGCCGTAGTCGCGGATCGAATCGAGCATCCGGAAGCGGACGATGCCATTCGACTCGTCCCGGGTCACGATCGACTTGTCCACGAGTGAGGACAGCACATCGAGCGGATCGTCGGCAGCCAGATCACCACCGCACAGCTGTTCCGCGGCGTCGAGCTCGAATCCACCGGCGAACACCGACAGTCGAGCCCACAGCAGCTGCTCGTCCTCGGTGCACAGTTCATAACTCCAGTCGATGCACCATCGCAGCGTCTTCTGCCGGGTGGGAGCGGTGCGGCTGCTGCGGGTCAGCAATGTGAAGCGATCATCGAGTCGCTCCAAGATCTGCGCGGGCGACAGCGTGCGCATCCGCGCCGCCGCCAGCTCGATCGCCAGCGGTAACCCGTCCAGCCAGGCACAGATCCGGGCCACGGTCGACTTGTCGGCCTCCGACAGATCGAGGCCCGGCACCACCGCGGTCGCCCGGTCGAGGAACAAGGTCACCGCGTCATAACGAGCCAGTCCTCGCGGTGACGGCTGGTGAACCGGGGCCGGCACCGTCAGCGGCAGCACCTGCACTATCGCCTCTCCGGCGATGTCCAGCGGTTCGCGGGTGGTGATCAGGATCCGTAGGTTCGGACAGTCCCGCAACCACGCCTCGACCAGGTTCGCCGCCGCCACGACGAGCTGCTCGCAATTGTCCAGCACCACCAGTGAATGCCGTGCGGAGAGAAACTCGACCGCTACGTCGTACAACGGCCGCGCCGGATCGTCACGCAACCCCAGGCCGGCCGCCACGGCATCGATCAGCAGCGACGGGTCGGACAGGTCGGCCAGCTCGACAAACCACACTCCATCAGCGAAGCCCCGGCGCGCGGTCGCCGCGGCGCGCAGCGCCAACCGTGTCTTGCCGACGCCGCCGATTCCGGTCAACGTCACCAGCCGAGCCGAGGACAGCAGACTCTTCACCTCGGCCAGCTCGGTCCGCCGGTCGACGAAGCTGGTCAACTCCGGCGGCAAGGTCCCGAGACCCCGGGATGTCGCTGCCACCAGCGGGCTCCACCCCGGCCTCGGGGCGGTGCGGTGCGGGACGGCGTGGGTTCCTTCGGTGTGCGACTCCGCCTCGTCGACGACGAACCCGCGGCGGCGCTGCACCTGCCGGATCGCCTCGCCGAACGCCGTCGCCGACGGCCGCTGGTCCCGGTCGCGGCTCATCGCGGCCGCGATCAGTGCGGACACGTCTTCGGCGATGCCGTGCTCGCGCAGATCCGACACCGGCTGAGTGGTGATCCGCAGAAACTGGGTCACCAGATTCTCACCGGTGCGGCGCTCGAATGCGGCGTGACCGGTCAGCGCGCAGAACAGGGTGGCTCCCAGCCCGTAGACGTCGGCAGCGGGGGTCGAAGCTTCGCCCTCGAGCACCTCGGGTGCCGTGAACGTCAGCGACCCGGTCAGCCTGTCCGGAGATGTTTGAAACCCACCGGTTGTGTGCGCGATCCCGAAGTCCGTCAACATGGGCTCGCCGTAATCGGTGAGCAGGATGTTCCCCGGTTTCACGTCTCGATGGACGATGCCGAGGCGATGCGCGCTGTCCAAGGCCCCGGCGATCTTGACCCCGATCCACAACACGGCCTCTTCCGGCAGCGGGCCCTGGTGGCGAATCCGTGAATGCAGGGAGTCCAGCGGGTAGTACGGCATCACCAGATAGGGGCGGCCGCTCGCCGTCGCTCCCGCTTCCAGCACGGTGACGATGTTCGGATGCCCTGTCAGCCGACCCGTTGCGCGCTGCTCACGGAAGAACCGCGCCCGGTTGTCCGCATCCAGCTCGGCGGTGAGAATCTTCACCGCCACCGTCCGATCGAGCGACGCCTGGGTGCAGCGATAGACCACACCGAAACCGCCTCGCCCGATCTCTTCGGCATCACTGAACCCGACCGCGCTCAAATCCTCGGTGACCGGCACGGTGATGTCACGGGCCGTCGGAAACGGATCGTCCTCGCTCATCGGCTGTACACCATCGGACAGCGCCTCCCGGGGCAACGGGTAGCACGCAGGAACTCTTCGTCAACGGACAGCCTATCCCACCGAACAGCGGCGACTCGCTGCTGCGAAGACGGTTGTGGATCCCCGCCGCAGCGAGGAATCGGCACGCCGAGACGATCGAAACCCGTTGATGTTCGGCTCATCCGGGAAGGTGGACAGATGAACCAGGCCGCTGCCGAGGCGCCCGAGAATCTCCACCACCACACAAGCCGAATCGAGGACAATCCCCACCCGATTCCGAACCTGAGCCCCACGTCGCGTATTACCACCCGCCCGACGACGCGAAGCCCGGTTCGACCCACAATCAGCGGCCGCCCGGCTTACGCGGGAGGAGTGATGGTCAGTCCGCGAGCAGCCGCGAATTTGTACGCGTCGTGCTTGTCGATGGAAGGAGCGGAATCGCTGATTCTCGAAACGCCGGGCAGGCTTGCGAAGGCGGGACCGAGCTGTTCGGTCATCATCTGTCCGAAGCTCGGGTCCATGTACATCCGCTCACCGGAGATCAGTTTCAGATCGGATCGAACGCCGTCACCACCAGGTGCGGGCCGGTGACCCGCTCGTCGGCGAGGGTGTTGAACGACATGAACGCCTCCGCGCAACAGCGTGTTGGTCTCCGGCGTGGATGCAGCCTTCGCCGCCCTCGGTCACCCGGAAGAACACGCCAAGATCCTCATCGACCCCCGCCAGCCCGGCCACCACCCCCGACCTGGCCGGCACACGCTGGTTCGGGCAGCGACAATCGCAGCAACCGCGTCGCGCCTCTCGTCGAGTTCGTTTGCCACCCGGTGTACATCGCGGGGACGGTCCGATCAGCGGTGGATCCAGGTTGGCGTGACACGCCGAGCCGAGGAGGGGCTCGTGGAGATCTCCACCAAGTGGGGTGGGCGCCGTCCGGCGATCTCCCGGCGTCGCCGCCGCTCCGTCCCGGGGCGCGATCGCGAGTACGGCGGGAGCGAGGGTTCGGTCTGCAGGAGTGGGGATCTCGGCGCCGGAGCACAGACGAGGGCGCGGCCCGCGCCACCCGGGCACCGTGCGGATCTATAGTGACGCCCATGGAGCTGCGCCACATCCGGTACCTGCTGGCGGTGGCCGATCACGGAAACTTCACCCGCGCTGCGGAGGCGTTGCACATCTCGCAGCCGACGCTGTCGCAGCAGGTCAAGCAGCTCGAGCGGGCGCTCGGCGTGCAGTTGCTCGACCGGTCCGGTCGTACGGTTCGCCTCACCGACGCCGGTGAGACGTACGCGCGCCACGCCCGGCTGGCCCTGCGGGACCTCGAGGCCGGCGAACGCGCGGTCCACGATGTGCAGGACCTGTCCCGGGGGCACCTGAGGGTGGCCATGACGCCGACCATCACGGCCTACCTCATCGGCCCTCTGGTGCATCGGTTCCACGCGATGCACCCCGGCGTGACGCTCACGGTGGTGGAGACCACACAGGACCGGATCGAGGCCGACGTGCTCGACGACCGGGTCGACCTCGGCATCGCGTTCGCCGGCCCGCACGTCAGCGGGATCGAGAGCACCGCGCTGCTCACCGAGAACCTCGGTCTCGTGGTCGGGTCGACCCACCCTCTCGCCGCGCGCTCGGAGCCGGTCGAGGCCCGGGAGCTCCCGCAGCATCCGCTGGCCCTGCTCAGCAGCGATTTCGTGACGCGGGCGCACATCGACTCCTACTTCGACGAGTGCCGGATCGCGCCGCGCATCGGGGTGGAGGCCAACTCGATCGGCGCCCTCGTCGAGTTCGTCCGGCGGGGGGCGCTCGCGACGGTCCTGCCGGACGCGATCACCCGCGTGCATCCCGACCTGCGTTCCGTCGCAACGACTCCCGCCATGCCCACCCGGACCGTGGAGTTGCTGCGGCGCAGCACGTCCTATCACGCGGCGGCCGCCCGCGCCTTCGCCGCGATCGCCGAGGACGCGGCCCGGTCCACCTGATCGCCGTGCACCCACCGGCCGTACTCGACCGCCCGCCATAGATGAAAGCAATCGAGTCCATGGAAAGTAAGTATTGGACTCTATATCGGCAGGTTGTGCATTGTGGATGTCGTCAGGGCCATCGGCCATGCGACCACCGAAGGGAGCGATCCGTGCACGACCTCGCTGCCGGCGTCACGCACTTTCAACGCGATGTCTTCCCCACCAAGTCCGATCTGTTCGCCCGTCTCGCGACGAACCATCGTCCCGAGACCCTGTTCATCGGCTGCTCCGACGCCCGCGTCGTTCCGGAGCTGATCACCAACAGCGAGCCGGGCGAGCTGTTCGTCGTCCGTACGGCGGGCAATCTCGTCCCGGTCCACACGTCCGGAGCCGATGGCGTCGCGGCGAGCATCGAGTTCGCCGTTGCCGTGCTTGGGGTTTCGCGCATCGTGGTGTGCGGCCACTCCGGCTGCGGTGCGATGACCGCACTCGCGGAGCAGCACGACCTCAGCGGCACGCCGGCGGTCGCCGAATGGCTCGAACACGTCGAGACCATCGACACCGTCGGAGCCGAGACGGACGACCGCGTCTCGCGCCTCGTGCGGTCGAATGTCGTTGCGCAGCTGACCAACCTGTTGACCCACCCGTCGGTGTCGCGGGCCGTCGACGCCGGCGCCGTGTCCGTCGAGGGCTGGGTGTTCGACATCGGCACCGGTGCGGTCACCGTGTTCGACGCCTCCGGATCCGCACGCACACCGGTCGCCTGACCCTCCAGTGACGGTCTCCGCGCCGCGCGGGACCACCATCCAGGGCGCCGTCCCTCACGACAAGTCGGCGTTCGACCAGAAAGGAATCACCCCATGGTGCACGCACAATTCGACCCCACTGCCCGCCAGGCACTGGCCATCGCGGCCGTTGAGGCCAAGACGACGAAAGACCTGACCTGGCAGGAGATCGCGGACGCCGCCGGCTACTCGGTGGCCTTCGTCACCGCCGCAGTCCTCGGCCAGCACGCCCTCCCCGAGAAGTCAGCCGTCGCGGTCGCCGAACTGCTGGGGCTCGACGAGGGCGCCGCGACGCTGCTGCAGACGATCCCGACCCGCGGGTCCATCCCCGGAGGCGTCCCGACCGATCCGACGATCTACCGCTTCTACGAAATGCTGCAGGTCTACGGCACCACCCTCAAGGCCCTCGTCCACGAGCAGTTCGGCGACGGCATCATCAGCGCGATCAACTTCAAGCTCGACGTGAAGAAGGTCGCCGATCCCGAGGGCGGCGAGCGTGCCGTCATCACCCTCGACGGCAAGTACCTGCCCACCAAGCCGTTCTGACCGCACCCGGTCGCACCCCGACCGGCCGAATCCGCCCCGGGGAGGGGCACACCGGCTCCGCGCACCGGCCGGGCGCCCCTCCCCCACCCCGGCTTCCGGGGACCCACCGCCACCCGAGGAGAAACACCATGGACTTCGCGCAGCACACCATCGACCTCGCCCGCCGCAACGTCGCGGACGGCGGACGCCCCTTCGCCACCGTCATCGTGAAGGACGGCCAGATCCTGGCGGAAAGCCCGAACCTGGTCGCCCAGACCAGCGACCCGACCGCGCACGCCGAGATCCTCGCCATCCGCGAGGCCTGCACCAAGCTGGGCACCGAGCACCTGACCGGCGCCACGATCTACATCCTCGCGCTGCCCTGCCCGATGTGCCTCGGCGCGCTGTACTACTGCTCTCCCGACGAGGTGGTCTTCCTCACCACCCGCGACGCGTACGAACCGCACTACGTCGACGACCGCAAGTACTTCGAGCTGAACTCCTTCTACGACGAGTTCGCCAAGCCGTGGGACGAGCGACGGCTGCCCATGCGCCACGAGCCGCGCGAGGACGCGGTGGACGTGTACCGCCTGTGGCAGGAGGCCAACGGTGGCGAGCGCCGCATCGCCGGCGTGCCGACGGAGAGCTGACCCACCGCGGCGACGGCGCTATTCGTGTGGGGGCTCCCCGGTGACGACGTGGTCCGCGTGGTTCATGCCCTCGCGGACGAGGCGCGCGAGGTGGCCGTCGCGGATGCGGTAGATCACCCGGCGCCCGTCCTTGCGGGTGTCGACGAGACCGGTGAAGCGCAGCTTGGCCAGGTGCTGGCTGACGGCGGTCCGCGAGGCGCCGCACGCGTCGGTCAGGGCGCTGACGTCGGCCTCACCGTCGGCGAGGATCCACAGGATGTGCAGCCGGGTCGGATCGGAGAGCATCCGGAAGGTGCTCGTCGCCGCATCCAGGTGGGGCCGGTCCGCGGCGGCGGCATGGCTCAGGCTGGCGCCCGCCCGTCGGGGCGCGCCGGCGTTCGCCTCGTCCGCCGCCATCGTCGTCACCTTCCGGCCGTCACCACCTCGACACCCACGGCGGCCTCGTCCGCCGGCCACACCCGCGATGCCGTTGTCGCTGCGAGTGTAGCGAGTGCGGTCAGGATCACCGCGGCCGTGAACTGACCCGCCGCCGCCCCCACCCAGCCGGCGATCGGATAGGTGAGCAGGAAACAGGCGTGCGAGAGCGAGAACTGGGCGGTGAACACCGACGCCCGCGACTCGGGCGTCGACTCGGCGCGCAGCAGCCGGGCCGCCGGGGTGTTGATCATCGACGTCCCCGCGCCGAGTCCGATCCAGGTCACCGCCAACACCGCCCACCCCCGCCCCGGGGACGGGTCGACCGCCGAGATCGTCGCGGCCGTGGCCAACCCGACCGGGAGGATCCCGGCGCCCGTCAGCATCAGGGTGCGGTCGCCGAACCGGGTGAGCAGGCGCGGCACGAGCAGCGCGACGAGCATCGAGCCGCCGCCGTAACTGCCGAGGGCCAACGCGACGCCGGTGTTGCTGCCGCCGAGCAGATCCCGGACGTAGACGACGGTGTTGACCACCACGAGGCCGGTGGCCGCCGCGACGCCGAGGTTCATCGCCAGCAGCCCGCGCAGCACGGGACGATCCATCATCACCCGGGCGCCGCGGGTGATGCGGTGCCCCAACGGAATCGACCGGTCGACGGGCACCAGCCGCGGCAACCGCGTCGTGACGACGAGAGCGGCGGAGAGGGCGAACCCGGCGACGGTCCCGAGGAAGAGCAGGTTGTAGGACACCACCGTCAGGAGCGCTGCGGCCAGGACCGGGCTGAGCAGCGATTCGAGGTCGTAGGCGAGCCGGGAGAGCGAGAGTCCGCGGGTGTACTCGTCCTCGTCCTCGAGCACCGACGGGATCACCGACTGGAACGTCGGGGTGAACGTGGCCGAGGCCGCCTGCAACACGAAGATCAGCGCATAGACCTGCCAGGTGTGGCCGACGAACGGCAGCATCAACGCGATCACGGCCCGCACCGCGTCCGCCGAGACCATCAGCACCTTCCGCGGGACCCGATCGGTGACCGCGGTGATCACCGGGGCGACCGCGACGTAGGCGACCATCTTGATCGCCAGAGCGGTGCCGAGCACCGCCCCGGCGTCGCTGCCCGCGATGTCGTACGCCAGCAGGCCCAGGGCGACGGTCAGCAGACCGGTGCCGACCAGCGCGACGACCTGTGCGGCGAACAGCCGCCGGTACCGGCGATGCCGCAGCACGCTCAACAACACGGGTTCCTCCGGGATCGTCGAGATTCTGACCGGACCTCACCATATCCCTTCATGTGCGCAAGTGCGCACTCGTATGCGGGACGGCAGACCCGGCCACCGTCGGCGCGGGAGAACGGCCCGTTCCCGTGCCAGCACCGGAGCCGGGAGGCACCGGGGACCGTGGGACGCCGGCCCTCAGCCGCGTCGACCGGACCGCCACACCCCCACCACGGGCGCGGCCGCGACGAGCACCGCGTACCCCAGCGTGAGTGTCGCCGCGGTGGCGACACCGGCCACCAGCATCGGCCCGCCCGCGTCACCGAGCTCGCGACCGACCTCGGCGGCGCCCATCGTCTGCCCGAGACGTTCCGGCGACGCCGAGGCCGCCAGCGCGGCGAACCCGAGCGGCGTGACGATCCCGGTCCCGATCCCGACCCCCACCGCGGCGAGGAGCGCACCGACAGCGCCCGGCACCGTCGCACAGCCCAGGCCGGCGGCGGTGATCAGCAGTCCCACAACCATTCCCGACGCCGCGGTGAATCGTCCCGCATCGAGGGCCCGGCCCGCCCGGGGCTGGACGACGGCGCCGGTGGCGGCCAGAACGGACACCACGGCCCCGGTCGCGACCGGCCCCAGCCCCGCGGCGACTCCGGACACCGGGAGGAATCCGACCCCGACCGACAGGGCCGCGGTGGTGGCGGCGAGCGCCGCGGTCGGACCGAGGAAGGCCCGGTCGACGACGCGGCGGGCCAGGTCGAGCACCGTCTGCCTCGCCCTCGGCAGCGGCGGCACCGCCGGCACGGCCCGCGCCGCCCAGCAGGCGACCACCGCCGCGACGAGGCCCACCGACGCGAACAGCCACTCCAGTCCGCCGAGCCAGACGATCACTCCACCGAGCAGCGGGCCGAGGGTGTATCCGATGCTCTTGTGGAAGCCGTACGTTCCGAACACCGCGCCGTGCTCGGTGTTCGCGTTCAGCCGGGCGACCAGCGCGCTCGCCGCGGGCGAGAAGGCCGACGCCGCGACCCCCTGCCCGAGTCGGGTCACCCACAGCCATCCGGGGTCGTCGACGACCACGAACACCGCCGACGCGAGCACGAACGCGACGAGGCCGCCGAGCAACACCGGTCGCGCACCCACCCGGTCCGCCAGCGTGCCGAACACCGGCTTGAGCAGCACCTCGGCTCCGTCGTACAACGCAAGCAGCACACCGAGATACAGCAGAGAGCCGCCCAGGTCGGCGGCCTCGGCGCCGAGACTGGCCGCGACCGCGTGTGCCCCGAACGCGGTGGTGAACCCGGCCGCGTAGAGCGGCCACATCCGCGACCGACGCGTCGCCGGACGGCCCGGTGTCGGCGCGCTCACCCGGCCACCCCACCGGCGACGACGCTGCCGACCCGACTCACCACGACCCTCCCGGGGCGCGCACGGAATGGACCCCGCCCACACTGCCACCGGACGGCCGCACCCGGAACATCTTCGACCCCGGCACAGGGCCTGAGGGTGGACCACGTCGCCGAGAATTCCGCAAAACGGGCATCCCGAACTGGACGGTCCACAAGCTTGTGACCTGCCGTTTCGGCCCGCAACTCGGCGCCCGGCACGGCGGTTGACAACGTCGCGCCGAACGCCTTTACTTAGCCTCGCCTCAACAAGGGCAGGCTAACCATTCTTTCGGGTGGATCCGCGGTCCGGCGCCCTCCGCCGCCCGTCCACCGAGCGCGCTCACCACGCCGGCAACGGCGTGGTGCCGATTCGAAAAGGACTCATCACATGGCTTCTTCCCGCATGCGCCGCGTCGCAGGCATCGGCGCCGTCGCCGGACTGTCCGCACTCGCGATGGTCGCGAACCCCGCACTCGGCGCCGCGGCCGTCACCGGGTCCGCCACCGTCACCGCCAGCGGCAGCGTCATCACCGTCGCCCTGAAGGGCATCGCCACCACCGAGGCACTCAATCACTGTGAGGCACAGATCTTCCCGTTCGACGCGCCGGTCTACGACAAGACCACCCGCGTCTACGAGATCGGATACCCCGGCTTCACCGGCGGCGACGCCACCGGTTCGTCGATCCCGCTGCCGGCCGGCACGTACGCGGTGATCTCCCAGTGCAAGGAGGGTGCGAGCACCAACCCGTACGTCAAGCTCGGAGACCCCGCCAAGGTCACGCTGACCGCGGCCCCGACCACCGGCGGCGGCACCGGCAGCCAGGACTTCGGCCTGGCGGACCTGCTCGGCGGATTCGGCAGCTAGACCCCGAACGGCGGGTGGTCGGCGTGCGCACCTGCACGCCGACCACCCGCCGATTTGTCGCCGCAGACGACACCGCCCGGTCGCTCACCTCCCACCCGACGGCGGGGGTGAGGCGAGGCGTCAGCCCGCCTGGGCGATGATCGACTGGGCGTAGCCCTCGAGGGTGGCGATCTTCGACTCGAGCGGTTCCAGGTCCGGGCCCGCGTCGTACGAGTTACGGAATCCGACGACCACGTCGGTGACGCCCTTGTCCTCGAGCCGCTTGATGCCGTCGACGGTGTAGGCCTCGGTCGAGATCACGTGGATCTCGAACGGGCGATCCGCGGTTCCGGCGTCCGCCCGGAACTTCCGCAACTTGTCGAGCAGGCGATCGAGCTCCTCCGGGTCACCTCCGGCGTGCATCCAGCCGTCCCCGCGGACCGCCGCGCGGCGCAGCGCTGCGTCGCTGTGGCCGCCGATGAGGATCGGGATCGGTTCGGTCGGAACGGGGTTGATCTTGATCGCGGGAACGTCGTAGAACTCGCCGCGGAATTCGAAGTAGCCGCCTCGGGTGAGTCCGCGCACGATGTCGATGGCCTCGTCCATGCGCTTGCCCCGCTTGGCGAACGGCACGCCCATCACCTCGAAGTCCTCGCGCCACGGGCTGACACCGACGCCGAGACCGAGCCGGTTGCCCGTCATCTGCGCGATCGTGGCCGCCTGCTTGGCGACCAGCACCGGCGGCCGCACCGGCAGTTTGAGCACGAACGGGGTGAAGCGCAGCGTGCTCGTCACGGCACCCAGCGCCGCGGTGAGGATCAGCGCCTCCGGAAACGCCTTGTCCTCGAGAAACTCCCGGCTCCCGTCCGCGGTGTAGGGATACACCGAGTCGGACTCCCGCGGATAGCAGAGACTGTCGGCGACGGTCATGCTGTGGAAACCGGCCTTCTCCGCGGCCTGCGCCAGCGGCAGATAGAAGTCCGGGTTGGTCATCGCCTCGGCGTAGGTGAATCGCATCGACATACTCCTGTGGATCGGTGGGCAACGGAACGAGGGCGCCGAGCGACAACACCGCCGGACGGCCGCGGGCCCTCCGCGACACGGCTGTGTGACGGCGATCACTCCCGGCCGTTCGATCATTCAAGACGCCCTGCGGCGGTTACCCCAGCATCGCTCCCGCCCAGCGGGACAGGTCCCACCCGGGGTCGGCGCCCGGTCCCGCCCGACGGGAACGGTGATGTATGTCGTGCCGGACTGTGCCTACGGTTCCGCGCAGGTGACAGTCGGAAGGAATCGCATGGCAGAGAACGAATTCGACGAACTGTACGACGTAGTGGTGGCCGGGGTGGGCGCTGCGGGTTGCGCCGCCGCCATCTCCGCCCACGACGCCGGTGCCCGGGTGCTCGTCATCGAGAAGTGCGACCGCGCCACGGCCGGCGGCAACACCCGCGTCTCCGGCGGCGGCTGGTTCGTCAACCGCGACCCACGCAGTGCCGCCGTCTTCCTGCGGGCGCTGTGCGGCGACTACCCGGTCGCCGACGACGTCGTGACCGCGTGGGCGCAGGAGACCGCCCGCAACTCCGAGTGGCTGCGCTCACTCGGCGCGGACGTCGCCACCAGCGACCAGTATCACCTCGAGCCGGAGTACCTCGGCGTCGACGGCAGCGAGTGCTACGCGGGGATGGACACCGTCGGCGGCCGGATGGGCGAGTTCCTGCTGTTCGACTTCCTGGTCGGTGTCCTGGCCGAGCGGGGCATCGAGGTGCGGTTCTCGACACCGGCCCGCGAACTCGTCACGGACGCGCACGGCGCCGTCGTCGGGGTGATCGTCGAGTCGAGCGGAGAGCCCCGCAGGATCGGAAGTCGCGGTGGGATCGTGTTGGCGACAGGCGGGTTCGAGGCGAACCCGCAGATGGTTCGGGACTACCTGAGGCTCGTCGATCCCCCGCTGTGGGGCTCACCGTCGGGCACCGGCGACGGGCACCGGATGGCGCAGAAGGTCGGCGCGGACCTGTGGCACATGGACAACATGATGACGATCACCGGCGCCCGAGCCGACGACGGTTCCGGGTTCTATCTCGCGTTGTGGGCGGCCCACCACTACCTGTTCGTGTCGGCGGACGGTCGCAGGTTCGCCGACGAGACCGCCGAGAACCGGCACGGCCACGTCGGCCGGGGCGGCCGGTACGAACTGTTCCCGACGCACGACTTCCACGTCGTCTTCGACGAGCGGATGCGCACGGCGGGGCCGCTGAGCCCCGGCCGGGACGTGCTGCCCGTCGGTTGGAAGCTGTTGATGGAGGACCACCGCTGGAGCGAGGACAACAGCGCCGAGATCGAGAAGGGCTGGATCGTGCAGGCGGACTCCATCGCCGAACTCGCGCGCAAGGTGGGGATGGACGAGCAGACTCTGGAACGGTCGGTCGCGCTGTACAACGACGCCTGCGTGCAGGGCCGCGACGACCACTTCGGGCGCGACCCCGGCACCCTCGCACCGGTGTCGCAGGCACCGTTCTACGCGCTCGTCGCCGCTCCGCTGCTCGGATGGAGCAACGGCGGTCCGCGCCGAGACGGTCGCACCCAGGTGCTCGACCCGTTCGGTTCCGTCATCGACGGACTGTTCGCCGCCGGTGCGGTGAGCTCGACCTACAGTTGGGCGAAGGACGGGGGCTTCCACATCGCCGACTGCCTGGCCTTCGGCCGTGTCGCGGGGCGCGAGGCCGCCGCGCGCCGGTAGCGGCCGGCCCAGCGCCCGACGATCTCGCCGGGCGCTGGGCCGGTCGCCGACCGCCGCTACCGGCCGATGACCGACCGCCGGGCCGAACCGATCGAAAATGACGATTGGCCCTGCCGCGCATCGGGTGTGCAATGGAGTGATGAGGAACGTAGCCCTAACCCCCGTCGACCGACGTCGTCTCGCGCGGGAGGCCGTCGACGCCCTCGGCTCACAGCGCAGCGACCATGCCCTCGTGCGTGTCACCTGTCCGGCGAATCATCACGTCGCGACGGTGTACAGAACACCGGAAGGCCCCGCTTTCGTGGCGGGTCGCGCACCACACACGCACGGCTCCCGCGATTTCGTCGACACCGCCCACCACGGCGACAGCCTCGGCACCGAGTACGTGGACCTGCTCGATGCGACCGAGTTCGAGGACGACACCCTCCCGGCCCGCTGCGCGTGCGGTGCGCACACGCTCTCGCGCCGGGAACTCCGGGACGCGGTGCGGTCGCACACGCACACGCTGTCGACCACGACCGGCAAGTAGGCGGCTCAGGTGATGACCACGCCCGACGACACCGAGCAGGGCAGCAGACCGGCCACCTGACTCACGACGGGTCCCAACCCGACGACTGCCGGCGGCGCGTTGAGGAACGCGATGCCCTGGAAGCCGGTGGTCAGGTTGGTCCACATGACGACGGCGCCGTACCACTTCGACATCGGCGCCGCGGTGGTGTAGCTGATCTCGGCGGCGCCGACCCGGTCGGCGTTGAACGTGAGCCACTCGCCCGGGGCACAACTCGAGATCGACGACGGAATGAACGGGACGGGGGCGGCCGACGCGGTCGCCGGCATCGCCAGCGGAAGCGCGCCCACCGTCGCGATCAACGCTGCCGCCCACCCGAGGGTCTTGTTGGTGAACATCGGAATTCCTTTCACCGGAAACCGGATTCGTCCACTCCGACTCTTCGGATGAGTGGCGCCGTGAGTGGGCGAGTTGGGACGCGAGCACCCACGGACGAGGGCGCGGGGCACCCCTCGACCTCCCTCGCCGTGGTCGAAAGAACCCGGTCAGGCCATCGTATCCCGCGACCGGACGAGAATCACCGCCCGGCACCGAGATCACCCACTCCCGTTGCAGCGCATCACCTTTCTCGACCACGCACGGGGCCGGCCGCTCCCGAGGGAGCGGCCGGCCCCGTGCGATCAGTGCGCGGGTGTGTGAACGAGATCGATGTACTCCTGCGGAAGCTCGTCGAACGAGAGCTTCGTGATGCTCCGCGGGCCCGAGTGGTACGAATCCTCGCCCTGGATCAGCCCGTTCTCGTCCACCGGCCACAGGATCAGCTGCCGGAACACGATCAGGTAATCGGCGGACTCGTCGTCGACCGGGATCCCGATCTGCGCGGCGTACGACCCGGGGTAGATCTGCTTCAGGTCACCCTCGGTGACGAGGCAGTGATCGTCGACGACGAGCCGGTCGATGGCGAACTCGAGGACGTTCGAGCGCGACTCGACGAACGCCGTGTAGTACGCCCGCACGCCCTCGGTGCCCTTCGGGCCGACATCCTGTCCGTCGTTCCAGAAGTGGTAGTCGGGCGTGGGGCACAGGGTCGCCATCAGGCCGTCCAGGTCCGGCACGGCCTCCGCCTTCGCGTGGGTGAGCACCGCATTGAGCACCACTCGGTGACGTTCGTTGGTGGTCACGGCGAGACGCTGCTCGAGCGGTTCCCACGTACGGCTGGGGTCGATCACGGCCATGTCGGTGTCCTGTCTTCGGAGGAATTCGATGTCGCCTCCGATGGTGACGCAGGACACACCCTCGGCTCATCCGACAAGTGTCGACGGTTTTCGCCCCGTCGTCCGCCGAGCGTCGGAAGGCACCTCACGCCTCGGGCCCGAAGACCTCCGCTGCGGCCAGCTCGGTCGACGTCAACGCCATCCGGCGGATCATCAGCACCAGCGTCGCCATGAAGCGGTCGATCGCCTGCTCCAGGTCCCAGCCCATCTCGGCCTCGACGTGCGCCAGGCGGGCGGCGACCGTGCTGTGATGAACGTGCAGTTCGGCCGCGGTGCGGCGCAACGACCCGAACGCGCAGAAGGCCTCAAGTGTCGTGACCTCCTGCGCCCCGGTGGCGGAGGTCGCCAACGCGTTGAGCCGCGCGACATCCGGATCGTTCAGCAGCCGTTCGAGCGGGAGCTCCGCGAGCAGTTGCAGCGAACTCAGCGGGGCGTATGCCACCGCCCGCCTGCCGTAGAGCGTCGACGACGCGAATCGAAGTGCGCGCCGCGCCTGCTTCCACGACCCGGGTGCGGCGTAGACGCTCATCCGTTCGCCCACCCCGACCCACGGGCCGCGATCGACGTCCGGCGTCAGCGGCGTCGGATACCGGGCCGCGATCGCGGCGTGCAGGTCCATCGCCAGCGCGCGACCGTCCTGCCCGTCCTGCACCAACACCGCGGTCAGGTTTCCCGCGGCCACCGAACGGACCAGGCGACCCGAACACGTCTGCGTGATCAGCTCCATCGCCGGCCCGATCGCCGCCGCCGACACGGCCAGCACCCGAACGGGTTGCGCCGGATCCAACCCCAGCAACTGCACCGCCCGGAGCCGGTCCTCACGCCGCTCCTTGTCGGAGAGAACCACCTCGAGCAGCGCCGGATCTCCCATCTGCGAACCGGTTCTGACGACCGCCGACTGCGCTTCCGCCACCCGCAGGGTGTGCCGGAGCCGGTCCAACAGCACCGAGTCCAGCGGATGATCCGCGCCGCCGCGGTCGAGCCACACGTCGAGGTCACGCCTCGTCGTCTCCGGAGGACGGGGCTCGACAAGCGGGTCGCCCAACGCGTCGTACCCGATCACCGATCCACCGGCCCAGCGCGCTGCCACCGGGCACTGCGCAAGCAACGCCGCCGATCGGACGATCGTGTCCGCGTTCGCGGCGGACTCGCCCAGCGCGTCGAAGTACGAGATGATCCGCAGCACCGACACCGAGTCCGAGCCCAGGTCGGACATTCTCAGCTGGTCGTTGCTCACCGGTCACCCACCGTCCGTCGTCGTGATGCTGCATCCTGCGCGGTCCGCGACAGTTCCGCGGGCGCGCAGGGTGGTTCCTTGGCGCAGAGGAACTATGTCATTCGCCGACGTTCTCCGGAACGAGGTGTCCGGATACGTTCGTCGGACACCGGGCGGCGAACACTCGACACGTGTCGGGTGCATCACAGCACCTTCCTGTCGCAGGATTCGACAACTGCGGACTGCGCTGTGCTCCCCACGGAAGGTGTTCCTGATGACCGGTATGTCGGCGATCGAACCGTTGCCCAGCTACGCCTGTGGGGTGTGGGACACCCCGATGCTGGGGGACACGATCGGGGACAATCTGGACCGCACCGTCGCCGCGTT
>NZ_BAABFB010000054.1:0-17472 GCF_039540555.1 Rhodococcus olei
GAACGTTGTGAACGGTGTTGCGACGCTGTCGCACACGTTCGACGCCGCCGGTGCGAAGAACATCACCGCCGTCTACTCCGGTGCGGCAGGGTTCCTTGGCTCCACCTCGCAGGCCGGTGTTGTCACCGTGTCGGTTCCGGATGCACAGACCACGACGACGCTGCAGGTGCCGGCGACCGCGAACGTCGGTGCCGCGGTCGAGTTGAAGGCGACCGTCAGCCCGGCTCCGTCGGGTGGCACGGTGCAGTTCAAGGACGGTGACGTCAACGTCGGTGGTCCGGTGACTGTGGTGAACGGTGTTGCGACGTTGTCGCACACCTTCGACGCGGCGGGCGCGAAGAACATCACCGCCGTCTACTCCGGTGCGGCCGGGTTCCTCGGCTCCACGTCGCAGGCGGGTGCTGTCTCCGTCACGGATCCGGCGCCGGTGGATGTTGCCACGACTGTGGTGGCGGGTGCGCCTGCGACGGCGAAGGTCGGTGTCGCGGTGGATCTGTCGGCTGCGGTGTCGCCGTCGAATGCGGTGGGTACCGTGCAGTTCAAGGTGGGTGACGTCAACGTCGGTGGTCCGGTGCCGGTGGTTGACGGTGGTGCGACCTTGTCGCACACGTTCGATGCGGCGGGTGCGCAGAGTGTCACGGCGGTGTTCACCGGTGGGACCGGGTTCTTGAACTCGACGTCGCAGGCGGTGTCGGTGGCGGTGTCGGAGCCGCAGCCGGGTGATGTCGCGACGACGACGGCGGTCGAGGTGCCGGGGTCGGCGACGGTGGGGCAGACGGTCGTGTTGAGGGCGACGGTTTCGCCGGCGTCGGCGGGTGGCACGGTGCAGTTCAAGGACGGTTCCCGGGCGATCGGTCTTCCGGTTCCGATCGTGGACGGTAAGGCCTCGCTGTCGTACACGTTCACGACGGCGGGGGCGAAGGATGTGACCGCGGTGTACTCCGGTGGTCCGGGCTTCACCGGTTCGACTTCGGAGAAGGGGACGGTGACGGTGTCTGCGGCGCCCAGCGGCGGCGGCACCGGAAGCACCGGGTCGCTCGACAACATCTTCGGGTCCTGACCCGAGAGTGGTCCGGCCGGGCATACCGGCCGGACCACTCGGCCGTTGGACCGTGTGTCAAAGTTTCACCAGCTCACGCTTTTTCATGAATCCAGACGAGTGAACACGGAAGGATCGTCATGTCGATGATGCGGCGAATGGTCGCGACGGTCGGTGTCGCGGCGATCGCGGTGCTGGGTGTCGGAGTCGGCGGCGGAACGGCGTCTGCCGCGGCGACGTCGGCGACCAAGACCACCGACAACCTGAAGGTGACCAAGAGTGTGGCGCCGGGAACGGTCACTCGTGGTCAGACGGTCACGTACAAGACGGTGTTCGAGGTGACGAGCATCGTCGACCGCTACATCAACAAGATCACCGATGTGCATCCGGCCGGGTTCGAGTACGTCCCGGGTAGCGCGAAGGTGACGGCGTCGGGCCTGACGTCGGGTCCGTCGACGTCGTCCCCGACGCCGGCGGTCGACGATGCGAACAACCGGCTGTCGGTGAGCGGCAGCTGGTTGGTGTCGGACCGCTGGCTGTCGGAGAACAAGGACGTCACGTTCGAGGTGACCTACACGGTGCCCGACACCGCGACACCCGGAACGTTCGACAGCGGACTGGCGTTCGACGTGGCGACCTGGCAGTCCAGCCAGGTGTTCAACCCGATGGGTGTCAACGTCGACGTCTCGGCCCCGACCACCACGACGACCACGACGGTGACGGCACCCGCAGGTGCTCGCGTCGGCGAGGCGGTCGACCTCGTCGCCACCGTCGAGCCGACCCCGGCGGGCGGAACGGTCCAGTTCAAGGACAACGGGACCGCGATCGGTGCGCCGGTCACCCCGGTCGCAGGCAAGGCGACGCTGTCGCACGCCTTCACGGCAAACGGCGCGCACGCGATCACCGCGGAGTACACCGGCGCGGGGACCTTCACGGCCTCGACCTCTGCGCCGAGCACCGTCGACGTCACTGCCCCGACCCAGACGGTGCTCAGCGCCGCCTCGGACGCGCAGGCCGGCGTGCCGGTGAACCTCGTGGCGGCGGTGACGCCGGCACCGAACGGTGGCACCGTGCAGTTCAAGGACGGGAACACGGTGATCGGCACGGCCGACGTGGCCGGCGGCACCGCGACCCTTTCTCATGCCTTCACCACCGCGGGTACTCACCAGATCACCGCGAACTTCGCCGGAACGCCCACTTTCGATGCCTCGAGCTCCGCGTCGGTCGCGGTGACCGTGACCGGTGGCACCGGCGGTGGCACCGGCGGAAGTGGATCACTCGACACCGGGTCGCTGACCGGCATCTTCGGCTCCTGACCAGAATTCCCAGACACCCAGGAGGAAATCCCATGTCCCGTACTGTGATCCGCGCAGTGGCCGCGGTCGGTACCGCCGCGGTCGTGGCGCTCGGGTTCGGTCTCGGTGGCGGCAGCGCCGTCGCGGCCACCACGTCGGCGACGAAGACCACCGACAACCTGAAGGTGACCAAGAGTGTGGCGCCGGGAACGGTCACTCGTGGTCAGACGGTCACGTACAAGACGGTGTTCGAGGTGACGAGCATCGTCGACCGCTACATCAACAAGATCACCGATGTGCATCCGGCCGGGTTCGAGTACGTCCCGGGTAGCGCGAAGGTGACGGCGTCGGGCCTGACGTCGGGTCCGTCGACGTCGTCCCCGACGCCGGCGGTCGACGATGCGAACAACCGGCTGTCGGTGAGCGGCAGCTGGTTGGTGTCGGATCGGCCGTTGAGCCAGAACAAGGACGTCACGTTCGAGGTGACCTACCGGGTGCCCGACACGGCGGCCCCCGGAACGTTCGACAGCGGACTGGCGGTCGACGTGGCGACCTGGCAGTCCAGCCAGGTGTTCAACCCGATGGGCGTGACCGTCGAGGTGAGCGCACCCGACATCGCGACCACGACGGGGTTGAACGTCCCGGGCACCGCCAAGGTCGGTACCGCGGCGAACCTGACCGCGACCGTGGCCCCGGCGCCGTCCGGCGGGTCCGTGCAGTTCCTCGACGGCGGTAGCCCGATCGGTGCACCGGTGGCGGTGGCCTCCGGCGGCGCGACCCTGTCGCACACCTTCGATGCCCCGGGGGCGCACCAGATCACCGCGGTCTACTCGGGTGGTGGCCGGTACCAGGAGTCGACGTCACCGGTGATGACGGTGCAGGTCGCTGCGGCCCCGGCCAGTGGCGGGGGAAGCCTGGACCTGCCCGGACTGCCGTCGTTCGGTTCGTCCTAGCCACACCGGATCCCACTGCGGCCCCCAACCGAACCCGGTCGGGGGCCGCAGCCGTAGGGGGACGTGGTTCGATGAATCCGTGTCCGCGCCACCGATCCGACTCGAGGTCCTCATCGGCAGCGTCCGCCGGGGCCGCTTCGGTCCCGTCGTCGCCGACTGGTTCGTCCGCCGTGCCCGGCAGCGCGCGGACCTCGACATCGGGGTGCTCGACCTGGCCGACATCTCCCTGCCCGTCGACCATTCCGACACTCCGGAGTCGCAGAGCTTCCGGCGGCGGATCGACGAGGCCGACGCGTTCGTGATGGTCACCCCGGAGTACAACCACGGGTATCCGGCGGCGTTGAAGAACGCGATCGACACCGCGAAGCAGGAGTGGCGGGCGAAGCCGGTCGGATTCGTCTCCTACGGCGGGCTGTCGGGGGGTCTGCGCGCCACCGAGCAGTTGCGCCAGGTGGTCGCGGAGGTGCACATGGTGTCGATCCGCCAGACCGTCAGCTTCCACCAGGCCCGCAAGCGATTCGACGCCGCCGGGGAGACCGACGACGGCGCCGCCCTCGACGGTGCGGAGCGGCTGCTCGGCCAGCTCGCGTGGTGGGCCGAGGTGCTCCGCGCCGCCCGCGCCGCGAACCCCTATCCGGGCTGAGCCTCAGCCGACCGCGAGCGGCACCGACGCACCGAGCGGACGCCCCAGATAGGCGGTCTCCGCGGCGATCGTCACGAGCCTCAGCTCGGTTCTGCTCCCGTTGGACCACAGGATGATCCGGCCTCCACGCAGTCCGGGCTGCACAATCGACACCGGGGCGGCGTCGACGGGGGGTGCCTCGCGGACCACGATCGCGGTGACCGTGTCGGGCAGGGGGACGGGCTCGGTCCCGTCGAACACCACCGCCGTCACGGCGGTGCCGCGTGCCGCCGGACGATCGACGAGTGTCAGCCGGTCCGGATCCGCGACGCTGCCGACCAGCGACCGCCAGGACTCCGGGTCGGTGCTGTGGACGGCGATGCGCTCGCCGATCGCCACCGCCCGCAGTACCACCTGCTGCGCCAGATAGGGCTCCCCGACGACGTCCACGCGCCTGACCTCCGGGCCGGCGACGCGCACCGTGACCGCGCGGCCCGTCGCGTCGGAGCCGATCAGTTGCCCGCACCCGGCCACGGGGACGGTCAGCGTGTCCAGGTGTCGCGGCGTCACGGTCGTGAAGGTGGTCAGCGAGTCGAGGTCGGGGTGCGCGCCCGGCAGATGTGACCGCAGCGCCGCCGGCTCCCGGGTCGTCGGCACGAGACCGGGCAGCGTCGACCGCCTCGGCACCGATTCCGTGGTGAACCGGCACGACGCGGCGACCCGCACCTCGTTCGACGACGATCCCGGCCGCAGTCGCACGGTGACGGTCGTCGTGCGCGAGCGGGTGGCCCACACGTCGGCCAGTCGGTCGCCGAGGACGCGCGGGTCGATCGCGTACCCGGTGTTGCAGCCGTCCCGGACGGGGACGTGGGCCCGGGACCGTCCTGCCTCGTCGAAGGCTGCGCCACCGCTGATCGTCTCGGCGACCGCGGCGATCGCCGGCGCCGTCAGGATGAGACTCTCGGTGCCGCGCTCGGCGAGAGCCCGGACAATGCGTTGCGACGCAACGGACACCGCCCGCGCGGCCCCGCTGCGGCCTCCTCCGCGGCGGCGCACCGCCCCGGGCTGTGCGGTGGCCTCGAACCGCACGACCAGCCAGACGGTTCGGTCGGCGGTCGCGGCGAGCGGACCGATCAGGTCGTCGTAGACGCCCGCCACCGGCGAATCCGGCGCGACCCGACGGCCGTGACCGATCACGTCGATGCCGGCGAGTGAGATACCCTGCTGGAACAGCGATTCCGCGAGCACCCGGAGCGGAACCTCCGGGCAGTCGGTGGCCTCGTCGCGACCCAGGCGGGTCAGGGACCCGGGCGCCGCGAGCATCTCGATCACCGTGCACACCGTCCCCGCGGTCCAGCACAACCCGACGTCCAGCCCGTCATCGGTGCGGAACTTGGTGGCCGCGAACGCCTCCGGGTCGGAGTGTCGGACGCGCACCGCGGCCGATGCCCAGTCGAGCAGGATGCGCCCCCGGACCGGCAGCAACGTCACCGCAGCGGCAAGTGCGGCGAGAATCGCTGCCTGCCACCAGATCAGGCCGACACCCGAGCCGAGCGCCCCGGCGACCACCGCCACGACCTGTGCGGTCACCACGGCGCGCACCGGCGCCGGCGGCCACAACGGACAGCTCCGCCCACGCATCACGATGTTTCCCCCTGTTTTCCGTGCCGTCCCCACGACACGGATTCCCACGGGGACTGTACCCTTGCGGCCGTAGTGTGCGCCAAGTGGGGGAGGGAACATGGCTGCACAGCCGACGACGCGATGGCAGGTCAGCGGTTATCGCTTCCTGCTTCGCCGGATGGAACACGCGCTGGTGCGCCGGGACGTGCGGATGCTGCACGACCCGATGCGCAACCAGTCACGAGCGTTCGCGGTCGGGGCGATGCTCGCCGCCATCGGCGTGGCGGGGTGCGCCGCGCTGGCTCTGGTTCGTCCCCAGGACGAGATCGGTGACGCGAGGATCGTCGTCGGCGAGGACTCGGGTGCGATGTTCGTCGCCCGCGGCGAGACCCTGCACCCGGTGCTGAACCTGGCGTCGGCGCGGCTGATCGTCGGTGGCGCGAACTCCCCGGTGATCGTGAAGGAGTCCGAACTCGGCACCCGCCCGCGGGGCGCGCTGCTCGGCATTCCCGGTGCGCCGTCGGCACTTCCGGACGAGGACCCCGGGGCGTGGACGGTGTGCGACTCGATCGCGTCCGGTGGCGGACGGGCGGTGAGCACCGCGGTCGTCGTCGGCGGCCCGGACCTGACCGGGGGCATTCGTGAACTCGGCGGCGATGAGGCTCTGCTCGTCCAGAGCGCCGACGGCACGTTCCTGGTCCACGACGGCGCCCGCCGCCGGGTCGACCTCGGAGACCACGCGGTGACCCTCGCATACGACCTCGGCGGGATCGTTCCACGACCGGTCAGCGTGGGCCTGCTGAACGCGATTCCGGAGTCGCCGCCGCTGACGCCGCCGGCGATCCGCGACGCGGGTCGGCTGCCGTCGTATCCGTTCCAGGGCAAGCCGATCGGCTCGGTCGTCCAGGTTCAGGACGCACAGGAGACCGCCTATTACGTGGTCCTCGCCGACGGACTGCAGCGAGTCGGTCGCGCGACCGCCGACCTGATCCGGTACGCGGACTCGCAGGGTGCGGCCGGGATGGACGTCGTGACGCCGGATGCGGTTGCCGGGCCGCCGCAGTCGACGGCACTCGCCGTCGACACCTTCCCGGACACGCCGCCGCGCGTCGTCGACGAGCGGCGAGATCCGGTGAGCTGCCTGTCTTGGCGCCCGGTGGCCGGAGCACCCGCCGACTCCGGTGTCCGGGCCTCGGTCGCGGTGGTCGCCGGCAACGCGCTGCCGCTACCGGAGGGTGCCCGTCCGGTCACCCTCGCGCAGAGCGACGGCACCGGGGACAACGCGGATCAGTTCTTCGTGCGTCCGGGCGTCGGAGCTCTGGTCCACTCGACCGGTGTCACGCCGTCGAGCGAGCGCCGCGGCGCACTCTTCTTCGTCGCCGACACCGGGGTCCGTTACGGGGTCGAGAATTCCGAGACCGCAACCGTTCTGGGATTCGGTGCGGAGACCTCGCCCGCGCCGTGGCCGATCCTCGCATTGCTGGCGCCGGGCCCCGAGCTCGCTCGGGAGGCGGCACTCCTCGCCCACGACGGGGTCGCCCCGGACCCTCACCCGTCCGACGTGTCGGCGGGATGACGCCTGCGCCGCAACGGAAATGACGCGAGCAGTCCGACTCCCAGCGCGGCCGCGACGCCGCCGGCGCCGAACAGCGCAACGGTCCGGGGGCGGGTGTCCGGCGGCGGCACCGGTTCGGGGGGCGGGATCGCCGCCGACGCCGGGTCGGTCACCGGGTCCGACTCGGCGGCGGTGACCGCGGCCAGGGGATCGACCGTCCCGTGGCCGACGAACGGGTCCCAACCCGCCGCGGGCGCGTGCGCGGTCGCCTGGATGCGTGCGATCACCTGTCGGGCGGTCCACTCCGGGTGACGCGCGCGGACCAGCGCGGCGGTGCCCGCGACGTACGGGGTCGCGAAGCTGGTGCCCTCGACGGGCTTTCCGTTCGCCGAGTCGGTGAGCCCGGCGTCCTGCGGGCGCCGTGGGTCGAGGGAGGTGATCCCGGTTCCGGGCGCGGCCACGTCCACCCACGGACCCGGCAGCGTGAACGCCGACGGCGATCCGTCGGGATCGACGGACCCGACCGTGAGCACCTGGTCGTCGTACCAGGCCGGGGTCGCGACCGTGGCGACGTCCGTCCACGGATCCGCATCGGGCCGAGCGGGATCGGGTTCCGGATTCGAGCGCGGGCAGGCGTCGAGATTGCCGGCCGCCGCGACGACGACGGCGTCGTGGACCCGCGCGGCGTAGTCGACCGCGGCCCCGAGCGCGGGATTGTCGCCGGATCCGGGCGGCACACACGCCACCTCGGAGATGTTGATGACCGTGGCGCCCAGGTCGGCGGCGCGGCGGACAGCGGACGCCAGCGTGGTGAGGGTCCCGACGCCGCGGGCGTTCGGGCCGTCGGCGTCCGGTACGGCGCCGACCCGCCGGTAGATGTTGCTGGACTGGCGGATCGTCAGGATCCGGGCATCGGGAGCGACGCCGGCGAAGCCGCTGTCACCCGAACGGCTCGCGGCGATGATTCCGGCAACGAGGGTGCCGTGGGCGTCGCAGTCGGAGGTGCCGTCGCCGGTGGAGACGAAGTCACCGCCGGCCACCAGTCCCGGCAGGCGTGGGTGGCGTTCGACGCCGGTGTCGATCACCGCCACCAGCTGGCCTCGGCCGGTGGTCAGGGGCCACACGGCGTCGAGGTCCAGCGTCCTCTGCGGTGCCGGCGTCGGCGCGGCGTCGGTCACCGCCGCGGTCGCCGCACAGGCGTCACGCAACTCGGACGGCAGCGGCGGCAGATTCCCCGGCGGCAGGGCTCCGGGGTCGATCGTCGGAGGCGAGACCGACGCGGCGGTGCCACCACCGACGGTCCAGGCGGCGACCGCGAGGGCCGCGACGCGGGCGCGGGTGCGCATCACAGTCCGCGCATCGCGGCGAACAGGCCGGACACCCAGCACACGAGCGGCAGCACCGCTGCGACGGCCGCGTAGTCGAGGAGTTCGACGGCCCGTCGCTGCACCGGGGAGAACTCGTGCCGAGGCGCGAGGACGCCGAGCGTCATCGCGACCCCGACCCCCAGCGTCGCGAGCACGAACGTCGCGACCGCGCGGTCCGGCGCGGACACCGCGGCGCCCGTCAGCAGCAGGAGCAGGATCGCGACGCCGCAGGCGATCAGCACCGCCGTCGGGGCGAGACTCGCGTAGGTGCGGCCGCGGAGCATCAACACCACGGCCGACGCCACGGCCAGAATCGTTCCCGGCCAGTCGATCCCGTCCGATCCGAGCACGCCGGCGGCGGCCAGTGCGCCGGCGCCGGTGGTCACGCCCGCGGCCGCGACCAACCCCGTCAGGTGCCTGCGGGCGCGCGCGGCCTTGGCCTCGAGACCCACGAACGACGCGAGCGGCCCCGACTCGCCGGAATCGGCTTCCTCGGTGTCGAGCGGCGACCCCGGTGACGGCACGGGAGGCAGCGGGAGTGACGCCAGCAGCATCGCGCCCCGCGGCGCGGCAGCGAGCAGCGCGAGCGCGGCGGCGGTCGTGATCCCGCCGACGGCCGGGGCGCACAGGCCGGTCAGCTCGGCGAGCGAGGCCGCGCCGGCGGCCAGGACCGACACTGTCGCCGAGGCGGTCCCGACCGTGACGCCGACGCCGCTGATCCGGGCCGCGAGGATGGCGACCGCACCACAGGTGACGGCGCCGAGCAGGACACTCGCCGCGCCGAGGTCCCCGGGCACGACGAGGGCACCGGCGGCGAAGGCAGGCGGGAGCGCCGCTCCCCACAGCGTGACCCCGGCCGCGCCGTCGTCGTACACCCGGGCGGTGACAGCCCCGGCGGCCACCAGCAGCGCGGCAGTCACCAGTGCGGCGAGGATGCCGGCCAGGCCGTCGTCGTGCTCGCGTCCGAGCAGCAGTGCCGCGGCGCCGATCGTGGCGAGGGCGACCGCGGTCACGGAGCCGGTGACCCGGGCCGTGGCGGGCGTCCAACGACGGTCGGTGTCCGAGTCGATCGCGGCGACGTTGTGCATCAGGTCGTCGAACAGCGGTGCGGGCGGCCGCCGGTCGGCGGGGTGGAGCAACAGCAGGTCGCCGTCGCGGACACCGTGCGTTGCCAGCGACCCCGCCGGATCCAACGGTGCCTGGCCGAGCCGACCGAGAACCCACTCGGCCGCGGTCGCCGATGCGTCCGTCAACACCGTTGTCTCACTGTGCATCTCGATCATCGAGACGAGTTCGGGAATCAGCAACGCGAGTGGCACGCCGGCCGGCAGTGCCAGGTCCACCTGGGTGCGATCGGTGAGGACGGTCAGCCGGCACAGATCCGTCCGGTCGTCCACGTTCACAGAGTCCGTCACGACATCCCCCTTTGGGCGCAGGCCCCCACCCGCGCCGCCACTACGAACGCCGGGCACTCTACGGCACCGGCTGCGCGCGCGGCGAGGAGTGTGCGATAGTTTCCGGCGTTCGAGGTGTCGCCCCTGGGGAGGGAGGGCGCTCGAGCAGTCCGGTCGACACCAGGGGGGTGATCGCATGGCGACCGTGCATTTTCAGCGCCGAGCGCGACGTGAGGCGCCACGTGCGCCGGGCGGCGAGGTGTGCCTGCAGCCGCCGCCCGAGATCCCGAAGATCGTTCCCGGCAACCTGCTGACCAAGCTGTTGCCGGTCGTGATGGTGGCGGCAATGGTCGGCATGGCCGCGCTGATGTTCACCTCGGGAGCGGCGGCGAACCCGATGTCGCTGGTGTTCCCGGTGATGATGGTGGTCTCCATGCTGGGGATGCTGGTCGGTGGCCGCGGCGGCGGGGACCGGGCGGCGCAGGCCAATGAGGACCGCAAGGACTACCTGCGGTACCTGGACCAGCTCAGGCGGGACGTCCACACCACCGTGAACGGTCAGCGCGCCGCGCTCGAATGGAGCCATCCCGACCCCGACCACCTGTGGACGCTCGCCGGGTCGGACCGCATGTGGGAGCGGCGGATCACCGACGCCGACCACTGTCACGTTCGGGTGGGGCGAGGCAGTCAGCGGCTCGCGACCCGGTTGATCACACCCGAGACGGGGCCGGTCGAAGACCTCGAACCGGTGTCCGCGGTGTCGCTGCGACGCTTCGTGAGAACTCATTCCGTGGTCCCGGAGTTGCCGACGGCGGTCGCTCTGCGCGGATTCGCCGCGATCGCGTTCGAGGGCGACCGGGCGGCGTGCCGGAACCTGGCGCGTTCGATGCTCGTGCAGCTGTGCATGTTTCACGGTCCGGACCAGATTCGGGTCGCCGTCGTGTGTGGACCCGACACGGCGGGGGAGTGGGAATGGGTCAAGTGGCTTCCCCATGCGCAGCATCCGGATCGCGAGGACGGAGTGGGTACCGCCCGCATGGTGTACGGGTCGCTGGCCGAACTCGACGACACCCTCGGCCCGCACCTGGCGATGCGGGCGCGGTTCTCCCGCACCGCGCCCGCGACCGCGGGCGTCCCACAGGTCGTGGTCGTCCTCGACGGCGGCATCACCGTCGGTCCGGGGATCATCGACGACGGCCTGGACTCGGTGACCCTGCTCGACCTCGGTGGCTGTCGGCCGGCGCTGTCCGCCACGCGCGGCATCCAACTGGTGCTCTCCGACGGGTCGCTCGGCGCCCGCAGCAGTTCCGGGATCGAGACGTTCGCCGTCCCGGACGGTCTCGGGGTGCATCAGGCGCAGACCGCGGCGCGTCGGCTCGCCCGGTACCGCGTGGCGCCGCAGAGCGCCGCCGACGGCGCGGCGGAGGACGCCGCCGTGAACGCCGACTGGCAGCAGTTGCTCGGGCTGCCCGACCTCGCATCGCTGGATCCGGAGGTCTCGTGGGCGCCGCGGAGCCCCCGCGAGCGGCTGCGGGTCCCGATCGGTGTCGGGCCCGACGGCAGCCCGGTCGAGATCGACCTCAAGGAGGCCGCCGAGAACGGCATGGGTCCGCACGGACTGTGCATCGGCGCAACCGGTTCCGGCAAATCCGAGTTTCTGCGGACCCTCGTTCTCGGGCTGATCACGACGCACTCGCCCGAGTCGTTGAACCTCGTGCTCGTCGACTTCAAGGGCGGCGCGACGTTCCTCGGCCTCGATCGGGTGCCCCACGTCGCCGCGGTCATCACCAACCTCGCGGAAGAACTCGCAATGGTCGACCGGATGCGCGACGCCCTCGCCGGGGAGATGAACCGGAGGCAGGAACTGTTGCGGTCCGCGGGCAACTTCGCGAACGTGACCGACTACGAGCGGGCCCGCGCCGCGGGTGCCGACCTCGCCCCGCTGCCGGCGCTGTTCATCGTCGTCGACGAGTTCTCCGAGCTGCTCAGTCAGCAACCCGATTTCGCCGACCTGTTCGTCGCGATCGGCCGGCTCGGCCGGTCGCTGCACATCCACCTGCTCCTGGCCAGCCAACGACTCGACGAGGGCAGGCTCCGTGGGCTCGACAGTCATCTGTCCTACCGGATCGGGCTGAAGACATTCTCCGCCAACGAGTCCCGCACTGTTCTCGGTGTTCCCGACGCCTACCACCTGCCGGCGACTCCCGGGGCGGGCTACCTCAAGACCGACTCCGCCGAGATCGTGCGCTTCTCCGCCGCGTACGTGTCGGGCCCCGGCCGGTCCCGCGCCGCGGGCGGCGCGAGGGGCGCGCGGGCCGCCGCCGATCTGCGACCGCGGCCCTTCACCGCTGCTCCGGTCGCCGCACCACCCGCGATCGCGTTACCCGAGGCCCCGGCCCGGGACGTCGAAGACACCGGGCGCACCGTCCTCGACGTGGTGGTCGACCGGGTCCGCGGTCGCGGAGTTCCCGCCCACGAGGTGTGGTTGCCGCCGCTCGACGAACCGCCCACGCTCGACGCTCTGATCCCCGCGTCGGCGGCGGGCGGTCCGGCGCCGGTCCCCCTTCGCGCACCGGTCGGACTGGTCGATCGCCCGTTCGATCAGCGCCGCGACCCCCTCGTCGTGGATCTGGCCGGGTCGCGCGGCAACGTGGCGATCGTCGGTGGCCCGCAGTCCGGGAAGTCGACGGCGTTGCGGTCGCTGATCCTCGCGATGGCGCTGACGCACACCCCGGAGCAGGTCCAGTTCTACTGCCTCGACTTCGGCGGCGGCACGCTGTCGGGGCTCGCCGGGTTGCCGCACGTCGGTTCCGTGTCCAACCGACTCGACGTGGACCGGGTCCGCCGGACCGTCGCCGAGATGAACACCCTGGTGCGGGAACGGGAACGACGATTCCGGCAGCTCGGGATCGACTCGATGGCCGAGTTCCGTCGGATTCGTGCCGCCGGTGGCCCGGCGGCGGCAGACCTGGCCGACGACCGGTTCGGTGACGTCTTCCTGGTCGTCGACGGCTGGCCGGGTGTGCGGCAGGACTTCGAACCGCTCGAGGCGCAGATCGGTGCGCTCGCCGGTCAGGGCCTGTCGTTCGGCGTCCACGTCGTCGTGACGGCGTCCCGGTGGGCCGAGATCCGCCCGGCGCTCAAGGACCAGCTCGGCACCCGGATCGAGCTCCGACTCGGCGACCCGTCCGATTCCGACGTCGGCCGGGCCAAGGCGACCCGGGTTCCCGAGGGCAGGCCCGGGCGCGGCATGACACCCGAGGGCCTGCATCTGCTGACCGCGTTGCCGAGAATCGACGGGCACCCGTCCGGTACCGACCTCACCGCCGGGGTCGCGGACGCGAGCGCACGGATCGCGGCGGCGTCGCCCGGCCGCGCGGCGCCGCCGGTGCGCATGCTCCCGGACCGTGTCGCGCGGGCGGAGCTGCCGGTGGGGGCCGAGCACGCCCCCGGCCGGCCCACGCTCCGAGTGCCGATCGGCCTCGGCGAGGCCGATCTGGCGCCGGTGTACATCGATTTCGACGAGCATCAGCACGTTCTGGCGTTCGGGGACGGCGGCGCGGGCAAGACGACGTTGCTGCGCGGAATCTGCGCCGGTCTCGTGGAGGCCAACACCCCGCAGCAGGTCAAGATCGTTCTCGCCGACTACCGGCGCACGATGCTCGGCGTCGTCGAGGGCGACCATCTCGCGGGTTACGCCGCGAACGCGCCCGTACTGACCGAGATGACGACCGACCTCGCGGCGGTCCTCGCCGGCCGGATGCCGGGTGCCGACCTGACACCCCGGCAGATGCGGGACCGGTCCTGGTGGACCGGACCGGAGATCTTCGTGATCGTCGACGACTACGACCTCGTCGCGACGTCGAGCGGGAACCCGTTGCTGCCGCTGCTCGACCACCTGCCGCACGGCAGGGACATCGGCCTGCACCTGATCGTGGCGCGTCGCTCCGGGGGCGCCGGGCGGGCCCTGTACGAACCGGTCGTCGCGCGCCTGCGGGATCTCGTTCCCACCGGAGTGGTGATGAGCGGGAGCCGCGACGAGGGCAACCTGATCGGCTCGGTCCGGCCGACCGAGATGCCGCCGGGTCGGGCGACGCTGGTGACCCGGGCCGGCGCCTCGCTGATTCAGGTCGCCTGGCTGCCGCCGCTGTGACCGGGGGATCGGTGGCGGCGGTCCATCTGACCGAGACGACCGTGTGGGCGCGCCAGGGCGACCGGATCGTCGAGCGGCCGGCGGGCGTGCGGGTCGGCACCGGCGGGCTCGAGTCCGGTGTCGGCCTCGACCAGGCCGTCCAGGCCGATGCGGTCGAGCCGTACCCGATCAGGTACGTCGACGACGAGGTGGTGCTCCTCGGTTCGACCGCGGTCCCGGTGGCCGAGGTTCTCGCCGCCCTGGTCGCCGACGCGGTCACCGCCGCCGGAGCCTCGGTTCCGGTGGACCTGCTCGTCCTGACCGTGCCGAGCCGATGGGGCACCCGCCGACGGCGGGTGCTGGCCGCGGCCGGCCGGACGGCGGCGCGGGACGTGCGGTTGATCCCCGTCGCCGATGCGGTGACCCGGGCCGTCGGCGCCGACGACGCCGGCGTGGTGGTCGAACTCGGGACGCTGCAGTCCGCGGCCTCGTCGACGGTCGTCGGCGACGGGATCTCGTTGGACGCGCTGGGCGCCGGGGACATCGCCGAGTGCCCGGACGCCGCACAGGAATTCGTGACGACGGTGGGCGCGTGGCATCCCCGGACGCCGCCCTGGGTCGCGCTCACCGGCGAAGCGGCCGGGCCGCGGCTGGTCGCGGAACTTCGCCGGTGCTGGGGTGTCGCGCCGCGGGTCCTGGAGGTGTCCGGCGGCGCCGTTGTCGCCGCAGCGCACCGGTGGGGTGTCGACGCGCTCGGAGGTCACCCGGCTCGCGCCTCTCGGGCCCGCGGTGTCCTTCGGCGACCGTGGATCACCGCCGCCGCCGCCGCGGCGGCGGTGGTGGCGGCGGCCGCGGTCGGGGTCGCGATGTGGGGGTGGGACCGGCCGGTGCCTGGCGTCGCCCCGGACGCGGCGCCGGCGGCCGCGCGGGTCGCCTCCGGACGCGCCGATGTCGCACTGCCCCCGGGCTGGCACGAGCGGACACCCTCCGCCGGGCCGGACCGGGTCGAGTTGGTGCGCGACGACGGTCGACCTGCCCGAATCCTGTTGGTGCACAAGGAACTCAACCCGGGTGCCGATCTCGACGGGGTGGGGACGACGCTCGCGGCGCGGATCGCCGACCACGCGGACACGTTCGGGTCGCTCGAACGGGTCGAGGTCGATACGAGGCCCGGCCTGGCGTATGTCGAACGCCCCGACCCCGATTCGCAGGTGCGGTGGCTGGTCGTCGTCGGGGACGGACTCCAGGTGAGCATCGGCTGTCAGGCCCTCGCCGGCCGGATGGACGACGTCGAACCGGCCTGCGGCGACATCGTGCGGTCGCTGAACGTCGCGGGTCGCTGACCGGAATCGGGCCGGCGGAACCCGAAACCGGCCCGGATCGAACGGAACCGAACTCCGGTGACGGTGCGTCCAATTGGATGTAGACGCGGTCCGGCTCGGCCCACCGGGGCGGGAATCCCGGGACGCGAGAATCGAGGAGGGGTGCATGAGCGGTCAGATGAGGACCACCACCGAAACCATGGAGACCGCGGCGCGGCACGTGGGTGACGTGAACGGGGACATTCAGGGGCTGCTGACGTCGCTGCAGGGCCGGCTCACCGCGGTGAACGGCGTGTGGGAAGGCGCGGCGAAGGCGGCGTTCGACGGCCTGATGGTCCGGTGGGACGAGAGCGCCAAGCGGCTGAACGAGTCGCTGCTCGCGATCAGCGAGAACATCCGAGCGAACGGGGTCGCGTTCGCGACCGCCCAGGACGATCACGTGAGCGCGATCAACAACGTCGGCGGCAGCCTCAACCTCTGACGACAGGACCGTCAGCTCAGATCGATTTCAACAGGGGGACAACATGAGTGGCACCATGCGCTACGACTTCGCTGCGATCGACGGCGCCCGCGCCGACATCGCGCGCACCAGCACCGACATCAACGGCAAGCTCGCCGACCTCGAGAGCTACCTCGCCCCGCTCGTCGCGGAGTGGGAGGGCGCCGCGTCCGAGGCGTACCAGGCGCAGCAGGCCAAGTGGGACGCCGCCGCCAACGACCTGAACCAGGTGCTCGAGGCGATCGGTCGTGCGGTCGGCGCAGGCAACGACGACATGAACGCGACGAACAACCGCGCGGCCGCCAGCTGGGCCTGACCTCGGTACGCGTTCGTGAACGCAGGACGTCCCCGGTGGAGGAGAGCCACCGGGGACGTCCTGCGTGTCGATCGGTGCGGTCAGGGGCGGAACACGAGCAGCGGTACGTGCAACTCGGCGGACGTGAGCGAACCGTGGTGACCGACCAGGATCGACTGCAACGGCTCCGCGCCGCTTCGGATCAGGGCCCCGTCACCCGTCGCGACGGCGATCACGTCACCGATCCGCTGCTCGGCGGCCGCGCTGATCGTGGGCCCGAACCAGCCCCGAGCGACGACGTCCGCACGGGAGTGCACCGAGAAGTCGTCGCCGAGAATCTCCTGCCACCGGGCGAGAACCGCATCCGCGTGACCGGGTTCGGCGTAGACGTGGCGCGCGCGCGGCTCGCCGCCGATCGCCCGGACACCCTCACGCAGCCCGTCGTCCTGGTCGAGGTCGATCCGTGAGCGGACCTGCACCATGCCGTGGTCGGCCGTCACGATCAGTGCCCCGTCCGCGGGCAGCCGCTCGGCTATCTGCCGGGCCAGCAGGTCGACCTGGGCGAGTTCGAGTGCCCAGGCCGCGGACTCGGGGCCGCGGGCGTGCCCGGTGAGGTCGAGTTCGCCGTGGTAGGCGTAGACGACCGCGCGATCTCCTTCGCCCATCGCCGCCACCGCGGCGTCGGCCAGGTCACCCATCGAGAAGCTCGGCCGGAACTCACCGCCCCGCAGCGCGGCGCGGGTCAGGCCCGAGTTCCCCTGATACGGGGGCGCGACCCGGGAGACCGTCACACCGGCGGCCGCGGCCCGCTCGAACGCGGTGGGAGTCGGCTGGAACTCCTCGGGAACGAGTACACGCAGCAGGTCGACGCGCGGTCCCTCACCGTGCAGTCGCCACTTGAGTGGGTTCATCAGCCGGTCCTCGCCGGGAACCGACATCAGGTAGCCGACGACTCCGTGCTCGCCGGCCGGCACCCCGGTGCCCAGTGACGCGAGGCTCGTCGCGGTCGTCGTCGGGAATCCGGCGGTCAGTACGGCCGACGATCGCGCCGACGTCAGGAACGCCGCCTGCTGCGGGTGGCCCGCGAGCAGCTCCGAGCCCATACCGTCGACAAGGAGGATGCAGACCCGATTGACACCGGCCAGGTCGAGTCCGAGGCGGTTCGTCTCACCCGCGACGCCGAGCTGGCAGAGGACCGACGGAACGAGGTCCGACAGAGACCGATGACCGTAGTGCGGAGCGAGCAACATGCGCTCAGGCTAGCCGCCGTGCGCACGCCGCACGCCGGTGTTCGGCGGTCAGTGGGCCTGTGACCAGGCGATTTGCGGGACGCGGGGCGATCACGTAACTTTTGTCGAGTCAGAGCGACACGGACA
>NZ_BAABFB010000055.1:0-978 GCF_039540555.1 Rhodococcus olei
CTGTTGACGAAAGGTCGCGGAGTCGCCGTAGCCGGCATCGGCGACGATCACCGCGGGGGTGCGGCCCCATTCGATCAGCTCGTCGAGCATCTCGATCGACATCCGCCACTTGGTGCGGTGCCGCTCGTCGTCGGGAATCGCACCGCGACGACGCCGGGCGGTGATCGCCGCGGCCGTCTTGGGGTCCTCCGCCGCGGCGTCGTCCCAGCTTTCGGGCAGATACAGGCGCCAGTCCAGCGGCGCAGACGCCGCATCGGTGGCGGCGTGCACACTGACCGCGACCTGGCAGTTGCCGACCTTGCCGAGCGTGTCCGAGTACTGCCGCGCCACGCACGGCGAGCCGTCGCCGTCCTTCGCGAACCCGGTGTCATCGATGACCCACGCGTCCGGCTTGATCAGATCGCACGCCCTGCGCGACAGCGTCTTCCGAACCGGAACCACGTCCCACGGAGAATTGGTCACGAACTGCTGCAGGCGTTGGTGATCGATTCTCAACCGCTCGGCCATCGGCTGCATCGACTTGCGGCGGCCGTCGAGCATCAACCCCCGCGTGTACACCCCCGCCGTCGCCCGCTGATCCTTCCGCTTCAACGACGAGAACACCTCACCGACAAACGAATCCAGACGTTCGTCGACCTCGGCCAGGGCTGCAGCATCCATCCGGTGATCGTCTCGAGAATCACGCCGAATCTCGAGCCCTCACACAAGAAGTGACAAACCTAACAAAGTCCTACTAGTTCCTTCATTCCGCTCTTGCGGGCAACCGCGAGTAGCTCGATGACCACGTAGAGGATCGATCCGGCGGCCAGGGTGAGGAATCCGATCGAGAGGGTGCTGTTGGTGACGTGCTGGCCGACGACGGTACCCAGGAACGTGGGACCGCCGGCGATCAGACCGAGCAGGGCCAGTCGGCCCCAGGATGGCCGCGTCCCGGCGGCGGCGAGCGGGGCGACGATGCCGAAGCCTTCGGTCGCGTTG
>NZ_BAABFB010000056.1:0-60237 GCF_039540555.1 Rhodococcus olei
CTTACCACGAAGAAGCTACGCGTCCACTGTGCGGTATCTGAAACAACACACGTTGTATCGGATCGAGAAGCGAGTTTGTTTTTCTCTGGTCCGTGTGACAGTTTCACAGTGTTACGGCGGCCATAGCGGAGGGGAAACGCCCGGTCCCATTCCGAACCCGGAAGCTAAGCCCTCCAGCGCCGATGGTACTGCACTCGACAGGGTGTGGGAGAGTAGGACACCGCCGTACATAACATCCGAAAGGGGACCCATCGAACTGGGTCCCCTTTCGTGTTTTCATGATCATGCCAGTGTTGTCTTCGAAGGAGATGTTGTGTCGGACAACAACGCAGATCGCCGCCCGTTCGGAAGCGACGATCCGGATCGGCGTCGTGGTGGCGCCTCGCAGGGCGGCGACGCTCGCGGCGGCCACCGGCAGGACGGGCATCGGCGAGACGGCCAGAACAACCAGGGGCAGCGCGGCGATGGTCCGCGCGGCGGGGCCGGCCACCGCAGTGGTGGTGACGACCGCAGACACGGAGACGATCGGCGTGGCGCCGAACGTCGTGGTGGTGATCGTCGCGACGGTGGCAGTGGCCACCGGGGTGCGGGCGACCATCGCGGCGAGGATCGGCGATCCGGAGGCGAACGTCACGGTGAACCTCGCGGCGGATACCGCGGCGACGACCGTCGTTCCGGCGGCGGCGAACGTCGTGGTGGTGACAGCCGGGGTGGCGATCGTCGCGAGGGCGGCGGCTACCGGGCTGACGATCGGCGATCCGGAGGCGAGCATCGCGGCGGATACCGGGGCGACGACCGTCGTTCCGGTGGCGGTGAGCACCGGGGTGACCGTCGCGGTGAGGGCGGCCAGCGCGGCGGCGAGTACCGCGGCGAGCAGCGACGGGGCGACGATCACCGTTCCGGTGGCGAGCGCCGCGGCCCGGACCGGCGCGATGGGGGAGCGCAGCGTCGTGGCGGCGAGGGCGGATTCGCGCCGCGTCCCCGCGACGGCGGCTCCCGTCCCGAACGCCGTGCCGCGCGTCCCGACGAGCCGGATCTGCCCGAGGAGATCCAGGCCGGCGAGCTGGATCCGGCGGTCCGCCGGGATCTGCTCAGCCTCGACAAGTCGAACGCGAACACCGTCGCCCGGCACCTGGTGATGGCGACCAAACTGCTCGACGACGATCCGGAGCTGGCGCTCGCGCACGCCCGCGCCGCACGGAACCGCGCCGGCCGCGTCGCGGTCGTCCGGGAGACCGCCGGCATCGTCGCGTACCACGCCGGTGAGTGGGCGGAGGCGCTGTCCGAGCTGCGCGCGGCCCGCCGGATGGCCGGTGGACCCGGTCTGCTGGCGGTGATGGCGGACTGCGAACGCGGCCTCGGCCGGCCCGAGCGCGCGATCGAGCTGGGCCGCAGCGAGGAGGCGCGGGCGCTGACGGGCGACGAGGCCACCGAACTGCGGATCGTCGTCGCCGGTGCCCGCATGGACCTCGGCCAGTTCGACCAGGCCGTCGTCACGTTGCAGACGCCGGAACTCGACGCGTCGAAGTCCGGCCCGACCGCGGCACGGCTGTTCTACGCGTACGCCGACGCCCTGGTCGCGGCCGGTCGCGTCCAGGACGGCCTGAAGTGGTTCCTGAACTCCGCTGCCGCCGACCTCGAGGGCGACACCGACGCCGAGGAGCGCGCCGCCGAGCTGTCCGGCGACCAGTGACGGGGACCGATCAGGTCACCGGCACGGCCGCGGTGCGGGACCGGTACGACGTTCTCCTGCTGGACCTCGACGGGACCGTGTACGCGGGACCGCACGCGATTCCGGGAGCACGGGACGCGCTGGTCGTCGACGGTGGGCCGCGTCTGTACTACGTCACCAACAACGCCAGCCGCAGTCCGGCGCAGGTGGCCGGCCATCTCAACGAACTCGGGTTCCCAGCAATGGAATCCGAGGTCGTCACGAGTTCCCAGTCGGCGGCGCGACTGCTCGCGCAGCGCGTGCCTGCCGGTTCGCCGGTGCTGGTGGTCGGCACCGAGGCGCTGGCCGAGGAGGTGCGTGTCGCGGGCCTGCACCCGGTGCGCAGCTTCGACGACGCGCCCGTCGCGGTCGTGCAGGGCCACTCCCCGGACACCGGATGGCGGATCCTCGCGGAGGCGACGCTCGCGATCCGCGCCGGTGCCTACTGGGTGGCGACGAATGTCGACACCACGCTGCCCACCGAGCGCGGGCTGAGCCTCGGGAACGGATCGATGGTCGCGGCGGTGCGGTCCGCGACCGGCCGCGAACCGGATGTCGCAGGTAAACCGGCGCGCCCGCTGATGGACGACGCCGTCCGGCGCAGCGCGGGCCGTCGTCCCCTGGTGGTCGGGGACCGGATCGACACCGACATCGCCGGGGCCAACGCGGCGGGCCTCGACTCGCTTCTCGTGCTGACCGGAGTCAGCACCCCGGCGGACCTGCTGGTCGCGCCGGCGGCGCAGCGACCGACCTATCTGGCATCGGCACTGGCCGCGTTGGCGCGAGCGCCCGAGGAACTCGCGATCGCGCCGCATCCGTCGGTCACCACCGTCCTGGAGGGGACCACGTTGACGGTCCGGACGGAATCGTCCGCGGTCGACGAGGAGACCGTCCTGCGTGCCGCGCTCGCCGCAGCGTGGGCGGCACCGACGGTGACCGAGGTTCGCGGCGTTCCGGCGCTGCGCACCGGTGCCTGACGGCCACCGGGTCCGGGTGCGAATCGCGCACCCGCGCGAAGCGCGAATCGCCCACCGGCGCGAAGCGCGCGGTGTCGGGTCCATCGGCTAGCGTTGACTGCGATGAGTACGCCGACACCGAAGCCCGGGCAGCACCTGCCGGGACCCCCACAGCACGTCGACCCGGATCGGATCCACGCCGAGGTCGACGAGCTGCTCGCGGGACTCGACGCGATCGACCACGACGGGCACCAGGCGATCCCGCGGCAGGCGCACATTCTCGAACGCGCCCACGACGTACTGGTGCAGGCACTCGCGACCGTGGACAAGATCTGAGGTGGCCAGGCGTGCACGAGTCGACGCCGAACTCGTTCGGCGGGGTCTGGCTCGCTCGAGGGAACACGCGGCGCAACTGATCGCCGCGGGCCGTGTCCTGATCAACGGCGCCGTGGCCGTCAAACCGGCCACCGCGGTCGAGGCGGGGACTCCGCTGCTCGTGACAGCGGAGGTCGACGAGGTGTCGTGGGCGTCGCGCGGCGCCCACAAGCTGCTCGGCGCGCTCGACGCGTTCGAGCCGCGCGGGCTGTCGGTCGCCGGGAAGCGGTGCCTGGACGCGGGTGCGTCCACCGGCGGATTCACCGACGTCCTGCTCAGCCGGGGCGCGTCGCGGGTCGCGGCCGTCGACGTCGGCTACGGGCAGCTGGTCTGGCGCCTGCAGTCCGACGACCGGGTGACCGTCGTCGACCGGACCAACGTGCGCTCGCTCGAACCCGACCAGATCGGTGGACCGGTCGAGCTCGTGGTCGCGGACCTGTCGTTCATCTCGTTGAACCTGGTGTTGCCCGCGTTCGTCGCGTGCGCGGCCGACGGCGCGGACCTGGTCCCGATGGTCAAGCCGCAGTTCGAGGTCGGCAAGGATCGGGTCGGATCCGGTGGCGTGGTCCGCGACCCAGCCCTCCGGACCGAGGCCGTCCTCGAGGTGTCGCGGGCCGCGGACGCGGTGGGTCTGCGAACCCTCGGAGCGGTCGCCAGCCCGCTGCCCGGACCGTCCGGCAACGTCGAGTACTTCCTGTGGTTGCGCAAACAGGCCGAGCCCGGCGTCGAGGACGTCGAGGAGCTGGTGCGGCAGGCCGTCGCGGAGGGCCCGCAGTGACCGGCCGGGAGATCCTGGTCGTCGCCCACACCGGCCGCGCCGAGATCACCGAGACGACGCGGCGGATCGCCCGCGTGTTCGCCGACGCGGGCATCGGGCTGCGGGTCCTGGCGACGGAAGCCGACGACGGCGCGCAGTCGCCGGAGCAGGAGGTGCAGGTCACCGTCGTCGCGCCGGGTCCGGACGCGGCCGTCGGCTGCGAACTGGTGCTGGTGCTCGGCGGCGACGGCACCTTCCTGCGCGGCGCGGAATTCGCCCGGGCCGCCGACATCCCGGTCCTCGGCATCAACCTCGGACGGATCGGTTTCCTCGCCGAGACCGAGGCCGAACATCTCGAGGAGGCGCTCGGCGCATTGATCCGGCAGGACTACAGCGTCGAGCACCGGATGACCATCGACATCGCGATCCGCGTCGACGACGTCGTCGTCGACCGGGGGTGGGCGCTCAACGAGGCGAGCATCGAGAACGTGTCCCGGCTCGGTGTCCTCGAGGTGGTTCTCGAGGTCGACGGCCGCCCGGTGTCGTCGTTCGGCTGCGACGGGGTCCTGGTGTCCACCCCGACCGGGTCCACGGCCTACGCGTTCTCCGCCGGCGGTCCGATCGTGTGGCCGGAACTCGAAGCGCTGCTGGTGATTCCGAGCAATGCGCACGCGTTGTTCGCGCGGCCGTTGGTCACCAGCCCGGAGTCGCTGATCGCGGTCGAGACGTTCGCCGGCGGTCACGACGGCCTGGTCTTCTGCGACGGCAGCCGGACCCTCTCGCTGCCGGCGGGCGGGCGCGTCGAGATCGTGCGAGGCGTCGACCCGGTCAAGTGGATCCGCCTCGACTCGGCGCCGTTCGCGGACCGGATGGTGCGCAAGTTCGACCTGCCGGTGCAGGGATGGCGCGGGCGGAAGAACCGTGGGGAAGGGGACAGCAGGCGTGCTCGCTGAAATCCGGATCGACTCCCTGGGCGTCATCTCCCAGGCCAGTGCCCAGTTCCACGAGGGTCTGACCGTGCTCACCGGTGAGACCGGTGCGGGCAAGACGATGATCGTGACGAGCCTGCACCTGCTCAGCGGTGCCCGCGCCGATGCCGGGCGGGTCCGGGTCGGTGCGAATCGGGCGGTCGTGGAGGGCCGGTTCTCGACCGCCGCCGCCGGACCACAGGCCGTGGCGGAGGTCGAGCGGCTGCTCGAATCCACCGGTGCCGAACGCGACGAGGACGGCACCGTCATCGCGGTCCGCACGGTCGGGGCCGACGGCCGGTCGCGCGCCCACCTCGGCGGTCGCAGTGTCCCGGCCGGCGCGCTCGCCGAACTGACCGCGCCGCTGCTCACAGTGCACGGCCAGAACGACCAGCTGCGCCTGCAGCGTCCCGATCAGCAGCGCCACGCGCTCGACGAATTCGGCGGCGCCGCAGTCGGTTCCCTGCTCGACAAGTACCGGGCCCTGCGGGAACGGTGGCTCGAGGCCCGCGCCGAACTCGACGAACGCACCCGCAGCAGCCGCGAACTCGCGCAGGAGGTGGACCGGCTCGAGTTCGCCCTGAACGAGATCGACGCGGTCGACCCGCAGCCGGGCGAGGACGCGGCGATCGTGGCCGAGGTGCGCCGGCTCGGCGATCTCGACTCGCTGCGGTCCGCGGCCGTCGCCGCACAGGCGGCCCTCGTCGGCGCCGCCGAACTCGGCGGCGACGTGACACCCGACGCGTCCGGCGCGTTGGATCTGCTGGGCGAGGCCCGCTCCCGGGTCGAGTCGTCCGACGACGAGGCGCTGACCGCGCTGGCCCCCCGCCTCGCCGAAGCGATCACGGTCCTCACCGACGTGTCCTCGGACCTGGCCGGCTACCTCGAGGACCTGCCCTCGGATCCGGGTGCACTCGATGCCCTGTTGAGCCGACAGGCCGAGCTCAAGACGCTGACCCGCAAGTACGCCGCCGACGTGGACGGCGTCCTCGAGTGGGCGGCGCAGGCCCGCGAGCGGCTCGGCCGCATCGACGTCTCCGCCGACGCCCTCGCCGCGCTCGCGGCCCGGGTGGACGAGGTCGCCGCCGACCTGGCCGCCGCGGCGACCGCGCTGAGCACGGCGCGCGCCAAGGCGTCGGTCAAGCTCGGCAAGGCGGTGACCACCGAACTCGCCGGCCTCGCGATGGGGAAGGCGAAACTCGAGGTCGCGGTCCGGCAGATGCCCGCCGGTGCCCAGGACTCCGCGCCGCTGGACGTCGACGGGCAGCGGGTGCACGCCGGTGCATCCGGCATCGACGAGGTGGAGTTCCGGCTCGCCGCACATGCCCACGCCCCGTCGCTGGCCCTCGGCAAGAGCGCCTCCGGCGGTGAACTGTCCCGGGTGATGCTCGCGCTCGAGGTCGTGCTCGCGGGTGCGGAGTCGAGCGCGACGATGGTCTTCGACGAGGTCGACGCCGGTGTCGGCGGCCGGGCGGCCGTCGAGATCGGTCGCCGGCTGGCGCGGCTCGCCCGCACCCATCAGGTGATCGTCGTCACCCACCTGCCACAGGTGGCGGCGTTCGCCGACACGCACCTCGTCGTCGACAAGGTCGACGGCAAACGCGCCGCCGACTCCGGGGTCCGGACCCTCACCGACGAGCAGCGCGTCGCCGAGCTCGCGCGGATGCTCGCCGGCCTCGGCGACACCGAGACGGGACGCGCGCACGCCGAGGAACTGCTGGCGACGGCGTCGGCGGAACGGTCGGCATAGCAGAGAACCGCCGCCGACGCTGTGATCCGTTCGCGACGTCGTCGCGCGTGTCGATCGTGGTGCGCGAGTGACACGTGAGGTAAAAGACTCGGCGCGCCTCCCCGGTCGCGGCGCGGGTCGGCGTCATCATCGTGGGCATGAAGATGCCCGCTCTGTTGTCACGAAACACCGAATCGTTGCCGGGAATCACCGGCATCGCCAGGGTTGACCGCAACACGGCGAAGCTGCTTCGCCGCGTCGGCCCCGGCGACATCGTCGTGCTCGACGAGATCGACCTCGACCGGGCCACCGCCGACGCGCTCGTCCAGGCCGGCGTCACCGCGGTCGTCAACGCGTCGGCGTCGATCTCCGGCCGGTACCCCAACCTCGGGCCGGAGGTGATCGTCGCCAACGGCATCACGCTCGTCGACTCCGTCGGCGAGGAGGTGTTCAAGAAGGTCAAGGACGGCGCGAAGATCCGCCTCCACGAAGGCGGCGTGTACACCGGCGACCGCCGGCTCGCCGTCGGCGTGGAACAGTCCGAGGCCGAGATCTCCGACCTGTTGATCGAGGCGAAGACCGGGCTCGTCGATCACCTGGAAGCCTTCTCCGGCAACACGATCGAGTTCATCCGCACCGAGAGTCCGCTGTTGATCGACGGCGTCGGCGTCCCGGACGTGGACGTCGACCTCGAGGACCGGCACGTCGTGGTCGTCGCCGACGGTCCCGACCACGTCGCGGACCTGAAGAACCTCAAACCGTTCATCAAGGAGTACTCGCCGATCCTGATCGGCGTCGGCGCGGGCGCGGACGCCCTGACCGCCGCCGGGTACCGTCCCGACCTGATCGTCGGGGATCCGGAAGAAGTCACCGCCGACACCCTCAAGTCGGGCGCCGAGGTGGTGCTGCCCGCGGATCCGGACGGCCACGCACCGGGCCTCGAGCGAATCCAGGACCTCGGGATCGGGGCGATGACGTTCCCCGCTGCCGCGGCACCCGCCGACCTGGCACTGCTGCTCGCCGACCACCACGGCGCGTCGCTGATCGTCGCGGTCGGGACCACCGTGTCCCTCGACGAGTTCTTCGACCGCGGCCGGCGTGAGGTCAATCCGGCCGCGTTCATGACGCGCCTGAAGGTGGGCCCGAAGCTGGTCGACGCGAAGGCCGTCGCGACGCTGTACCGCAGTCGCGTGTCCGGTGCGGCGATCGCCCTGCTGGTGCTGGCCGCACTGACCGCGGTGATCGTGGCGCTGGTGGTCTCGAACGTCGGCAGCGAGGCACTCGACTGGGCCGTTCAGACGTGGAACAGCTTCGCACTGTGGGTTCAGGGACTCTTCACGTGATCTCTCTGCGTCAACACGCGATCTCGATCGCGGCGATCTTCCTGGCCCTGGCCGTCGGTGTGGTGCTCGGGTCGGGGACCCTGTCGGACTCCCTGCTGTCCGGCATGCGCGACGACAAGACCCAGCTGCAGAACCAGATCAACGACCTGCACGACCAGAAGAACCAGCTGACCGAGCAACTGGCCGCCGGCGACGGATTCGACTCCGCGGTCGCCGGGCGGGTCGTGCGGGACGCGCTCGCGCAGCGCACGGTCGTCATCGTCACCACCCCGGACGCCGACCCCGGAGACCTCGACGGCATCACCCGCCTGATCGGTGCCGCCGGCGGCACCGTCACCGGACGGGTGGCGCTGACCGAGTCGTTCGTCGACGCGGCCAACGGCGACCAGCTGCGGACCACGGTCACCAACGTCATCCCCGCCGGCATCCAGTTGCGGACCGGGGCGGTAGACCAGGGCAGCCTGGCCGGCGATCTCCTCGGCTCGGTGCTGCTGCTGAACGGGCAGACCGCGCAGCCGCAGAGCACCCCGGAGGAACTCGCCCTGGCGCTCGAAGCACTTCGGGCCGGAGGCTTCGTCGCCTACGACAACGGCACCGTCAAGCCAGCTCAGCTCGCGGTTGTGCTCACCGGTGACGGCCAGACCGGTGACGGCGGCAACCGGGGTTCGATCGTGGCCCGGTTCGCGGGCGCGCTCGACGGGCGCGGCGCGGGCACGGTCCTCGTGGGCCGGCCCGACTCCGCCCAGGGCAACGGTCCGATCGCGGTGGTCCGCTCCGACACCGCCCTGTCGGCGGGGTTGTCCACGATCGACGACGTGGACCGCGAGTCCGGCCGGATCACGACCGTCCTGGCCCTGCAGGAACAGCTCGGCGGCGGCGCCGGCCGGTACGGCAGCGGCCCGAACGCGACCGCGATCACCGTCGGCGCTCCGATCGGCTGAACGCGCCGAGACGGGGAGGTCACCGAGATCACAGGGTGTGCCGTGCGGTGGTTCCGGTCCGGAAGGTGTTACCGTGAAGACCCGTGGGTCGGCAGGCCCCAGCTCTACCCTTGGTCAAGTCCTGCAAGTCGTCACGGGAGCCCCTTTGCCACTGTCACGCAGTCATTCGCGTACCGCCACCAAGCACATCTTCGTCAGCGGGGGCGTGGCCTCCTCGCTCGGCAAGGGACTGACCGCGTCCAGCCTCGGCCAGTTGCTCACCGCCCGCGGGCTGCGGGTCACGATGCAGAAACTGGACCCGTACCTCAACGTGGACCCGGGCACGATGAATCCGTTCCAGCACGGTGAGGTGTTCGTCACCGAGGACGGCGCGGAAACGGACCTCGACGTCGGTCACTACGAGCGGTTCCTCGACCGCGACCTCAACGCGTTCGCCAACGTCACCACCGGGCAGGTGTACTCGTCGGTGATCGCGAAGGAGCGGCGCGGCGAGTACCTCGGCGACACCGTCCAGGTCATCCCGCACATCACCGACGAGATCAAGTCCCGGATCCTCGCGATGGCCGGCCCGGACGCGCAGGGGCAGGAACCGGACGTCGTCATCACCGAGATCGGTGGCACCGTCGGCGACATCGAGTCGCAGCCGTTCCTCGAGGCCGCCCGCCAGGTGCGTCACGACGTCGGCCGGGAGAACGTCTTCTTCCTGCACGTCTCGCTCGTTCCGTACCTCGGCCCGTCCGGCGAGCTCAAGACCAAGCCGACACAGCACTCGGTGGCGGCGCTGCGCAACATCGGTATCCAGCCGGACGCGCTGATCCTTCGGTGCGATCGGGACGTGCCGCAGGCGTTGAAGTCGAAGATCGCGCTGATGTGCGACGTCGACGTCGACGCGTGCATCTCCACCCCCGACGCGCCGTCCATCTACGACATCCCGAAGGTCCTGCACAGCGAGGGCCTCGACGCCTACGTGGTGCGCCAGCTCGGCCTGCCGTTCCGGGACGTGGACTGGACCGTGTGGGGCGACCTGCTCGAGCGCGTGCACAACCCGCGCGAGACGGTCCGGGTGGCGCTCGTCGGCAAGTACGTGGACCTGCCCGACGCCTACCTGTCCGTCACCGAGGCGCTGCGCGCCGGCGGATTCGCGCACCGGGCCAAGGTCGAGATCGACTGGGTGCCGTCGGACGTGTGCGAGACCGAGGCCGGCGCGCAGGAGGCGCTCGGCGAGGTGGACGCGGTGCTGATCCCCGGAGGCTTCGGCATCCGCGGCATCGAGGGCAAGCTCGGCGCCATCACCTACGCCCGTACCCGCGGCATCCCGCTGCTCGGCCTGTGCCTGGGCCTGCAGGCCGTCGTCATCGAGGCCGCCCGCTCCGTGGGCCTGACCGACGCCAACTCGGCCGAGTTCGAGCCCGACACGAAGCATCCGGTCATCTCCACGATGGCGGACCAGGAGGACATCGTCGCCGGAGAGGCCGACCTCGGCGGCACCATGCGCCTCGGCGCCTACCCGGCGGTGCTGGAGAAGGGTTCGGTCGTCGCACGGGCCTACGGCAGCGAGTCCGTCTCCGAGCGGCACCGGCACCGCTACGAGGTGAACAACGCGTACCGGGACCGAATCGCCAAGTCCGGCTTGAAGTTCAGCGGTACCTCGCCCGACGGTCACCTCGTCGAGTTCGTCGAGCTGCCGGTGGACAAGCACCCGTTCTTCGTTGCGACGCAGGCGCATCCGGAGCTCAAGAGCCGCCCGACCAGGCCGCACCCGCTGTTCGCGGCGTTCATCGCGGCGGCGCTGAAGTACACGGCCGCAGAACGTCTCGCGGTCGACCTCCACCCCGAGGACACCCGCGGTGACGGGAAGGCCGCCGCCGACGCGTCCTCCGACGGCGCCGTGATCGACGCGCCGAGCGCAGGCTGACGCGCCGATGAGCCGCCCCGGGTCGCACGACTTCGACACCCTCGACAGCCGCACCGTGTACGAGGGTGCGATCGTCGCGTTGCGGGTGGATCGCGTCGCGATGCCGGGCGGCACCACCGCGGACCGCGAAGTGGTCGAACACCACGGAGCGGTCGCGGTGGTCGCGGTCGACGAACAGGACCGGCTGGTGCTGATCAACCAGTACCGGCATCCCCTCGGACGCCGGTTGTGGGAGCTGCCCGCCGGGCTGCTCGACTCCCGCGGTGAGGATCCGCTCGAGGCCGCCCGCCGCGAACTCGCGGAGGAGACCGGGCTCGCCGCGGCGCGGTGGTCGGTCCTCGTCGACGCCGCCGCGTCACCCGGGTTCACCGACGAGGTCATTCGCGTCTACCTCGCGCGCGGGCTGACGGAGGTCGACCGGCCCGACCCCGAACACGAGGAGGCGGACCTCGAGATCGTGCGGGTACCGGTGGCCGAGGCCGTCGACCGCGCCTTGGACGGGGACATCGTCAACGCCACCGCGCTGTCCGGGATCCTCGCGCTGGCCGCCCTGCGCGCCCGTGACGGCGCCGCGGCGGACGGCCGGGCCGCCGACGCCGCGTGGGTGGACCGCCCGACCGCGTTCGACCGGCGCAGGCACGGCGCCTGAGGTGCTCGACCAACAGGTGTCGAGCTACCTGGCCCACCTCGCCGTCGAGCGCGGGGTGGCGGCGAACACGCTGAGTTCGTATCGCCGTGACCTCGAGCGCTACAGCGAGTACCTGACGACCCGCGGCATCGACGACCTCGACCGGGTCGCGGAGAGGCACATCACGGACTTCGTGGTCGCGCTCCGCCGGGGCGATCGTTCCGGCGGGGTGCGACCGCTGGCACCCGCGTCGGCGGCCCGGGCGCTGATCGCGGTCCGCGGGCTGCACAAGTTCGCGACCGCGGAGGGGTTCACCCGCGCGGACGTGGCGCACGCGGTCAAGCCGCCGTCCCCGAGCCGGCGACTGCCGAAATCGCTGCCCGTCGACCAGGTGCTCGCGCTGATCGAGTCGACCGGTGGCGAGGATGCCGCCGACCAGCCGCGCGCCCTGCGCGACCGGGCGCTGCTCGAGGTCCTGTACTCCACCGGCGCGCGCATCTCCGAGGCCGTCGGCCTCGACCTCGACGACATCGACGCCGTCGACCGCGCGGTCCTGTTGCGCGGCAAGGGCGGCAAGGACCGCATCGTCCCGATCGGCCGGCCCGCACTGGCGGCGCTCGAGGCGTATCTCGTGCGGGGTCGGCCCGCGCTCGTCTCCCGCGGCGGTCCCGCGGTGTTCCTCAACTCCCGAGGTGGGCGACTCTCGCGACAGAGCGCCTGGCAGGTGCTGCGCTCCGCCGCCGACCGGGTCGGGCTCGCCGACGGTGTCTCACCCCACACGCTGCGGCACTCGTTCGCCACCCACCTGCTCGACGGCGGCGCCGACGTCCGGGTCGTGCAGGAACTCCTCGGCCACGCGTCGGTGACGACCACGCAGATCTACACCCTCGTCACCGTCGGCTCTCTCCGGGAGGTGTGGGCCGGCGCGCACCCCCGCGCGCGGTGACGCCGTGTCCCGCCGTCACCCGGTGCCGCCCGCGTGGCGAGTCGCGCGGACGCCCGGGGTGTTCGGTGATTGGATGACGGCATCCCGGACACGAGGAGCCCCATGCGAATCCGATTCCGCGCGTCGCCCTCGTCGCGATCGCAGCGGCGACCGGCGCGCCGGGCGCGGCACCGGCGCACGCCGATCCGGCCTGGGCCGCCCACATCGACGCCCATGGGGCCACTGGAACGACGAGTTGTACGCGTCCTGGCCGGTGCTGACGGGGGCGCTGCGCCGACCGGCCGCGCGTGTCCGTGACGGGTTCACGCGGCCAGACGGTAGCGTCTGGGAGCGAATGCACGAGCGAGGAAGGGGCCATCGAACCGTGATGACACCTCAGCCGCACCCGGCGATGTCGGACGACGGCATTGCCGACCAGCGTCGGGTTTCACCAGAACCAGACGTGCCGGCCGAACTGCACATCGACAGCGCGCTCGCGGCCGAGGAGCGAGAGCTGGGTCCGACGGGCCGGCCGCTGCGCGTGATCCCCGACCCGCAACCGCTGGCGTCCCACGGCCCGGCGAAGGTCATCGCGATGTGCAACCAGAAGGGCGGCGTCGGCAAGACCACCTCGACGATCAACCTCGGCGCCTCGCTCGCCGAGTACGGCAGGCGGGTCCTGCTCGTCGACCTCGACCCGCAGGGCGCACTGTCCGCGGGCCTCGGCGTCGCGCACCACGACCTGGAACTGACCGTGCACAACCTGCTCGTCGAACGGAAGGTCTCGATCGACGACGTGCTGATGCGGACCCGTGTCGAGGGTCTGGACCTGCTGCCGAGCAACATCGACCTGTCGGCCGCGGAGATCCAGCTGGTCACCGAGGTCGGCCGCGAACAGACCCTCGGGCGGGTGCTGTACCCGGTGCTCGACCGCTACGACTACATCCTGATCGACTGTCAGCCGTCGCTCGGCCTGCTGACGGTCAACGCGCTGGCCTGCGCCGAGGGCGTGATCATCCCGATGGAGTGCGAGTACTTCAGCCTCCGCGGGCTCGCCCTGCTCAACGACACCGTCGAGAAGGTCCGCGACCGGCTCAACCCGCGGCTGCAGATGTCGGGGATCGTCGTGACCATGTTCGACGCCCGGACGCTGCATGCGCGCGAGGTGATGACCCGCGTCGTTGAGGTGTTCGGAGACCTGGTCTACGACACCGTCGTCAACCGCACCGTGCGGTTCCCCGAGACCAGCGTCGCCGGTGAGCCGATCACCACGTGGGCGCCGAAATCCGGTGGAGCGCAGGCATATCGGGCGCTTGCCCGCGAGGTGATCGCGAGGTCCGGTCGCTAGATGGACGCCGAACCCGACCTCGGGGACCGGAACGAGGGCGGCGGGTTCCGGGTCCGGCTGCGCAACTTCGAGGGCCCGTTCGACCTGCTGCTCACCCTGATCAGCCAACGTCGTCTCGACGTCACCGAGGTGGCGCTGCACCAGGTCACCGACGAGTTCATCGCCTACACCCGGGAACTCGGCGCCGACATGGGCCTCGACCAGACCACCGAGTTCCTCGTCGTCGCGGCGACCCTGCTCGACCTCAAGGCCGCGCGGCTGCTGCCGTCCGGTGAGGTCGACGACCCCGAGGACCTCGCGTTGCTCGAGGCGCGGGACCTGCTGTTCGCGCGACTGCTGCAGTACCGCGCCTACAAGCAGGTCGCGCAGCTGTTCGCCGAACTCGAGTCCGTCGCGCTGCGCCGGTACCCGCGGTCGGTGTCGCTCGAGGACCGGTACACCGGACTGCTCCCCGAGGTTCTCCTCGGGGTCGACGCGGACCAGTTCGCGCAGATCGCGGCCGCCGCGTTCGCGCCGCGGCCGGTGCCGACGGTCGGCCTCGGGCACCTGCACGCGCCGACGGTCTCGGTCCCCGAACAGGCGGCGCTGTTGCTCGACATGCTGCGGGAACGCGGGCAGGGGGCGTGGGCGACCTTCGGCGAACTGGTCACCGGCTGCGAGGCGACCGTCCAGGTCGTGGCACGATTCCTGGCGTTGCTCGAGCTGTACCGGCAGCGGGCGGTGGCGTTCGAGCAGCCCGAGCCGCTCGGCGAGCTGCTGGTCAGTTGGACGGGGGAGGGATCGACGGACGGTCGGGCCCTGGCGAGTGCGGAGGACTACGGATGAGCGTGCCCGGGCGGACGGACCTCCAGGATCCCGAGCAGACCGACCTCGACCCGCCGGACCGGGAGGGCACCGATGCGGACGACGGGGACCGGCTCGACGACGACGAACTCGAGTGCGCCCTCGAAGCGGTGCTGCTGGTCGTCGACTCGCCGGCGGGCGTCGACGCACTGGCATCCGCGGTCGGGGAGCCCGCGGACCGGGTCGAGGCGACCCTGCGCCGCATGTCGGCGGCGCTGACCGCGCGGCGCAGCGGCGTCGACCTGCGACGCGCCGCCGACGGCTGGCGCTTCTACACCCGCAACGAGTACGCGCCGTACGTCGAACGGCTCCTGCTGGACGGTGCTCGGTCGAAGCTCACACGTGCGGCGTTGGAAACCTTGGCCGTTGTTGCGTACCGTCAACCCTTGACCCGTGCACGGGTGAGCGCGGTCCGCGGCGTGAACGTCGACGGCGTGATGCGCACCCTGCTCGCCCGCGGTCTGGTCGCCGAAGCCGGGGTGGACCCCGAGACGAACGCGACGACCTACGCGACGACCGAGCTGTTCCTCGAACGGCTCGGGTTGTCCTCGCTGGCGGATCTTCCGCCACTGGCGCCGTTGCTGCCCGATGTCGACGTGATCGACGACATCAGCGAGGACATGGAGTCCGACCCGCGATTCGCGAAACTGCGACCGTCGCGGCCGGACGCCGGACCCGTCGTCGACACCCGCGTCGACGACGAGGACAGCTGATCGACCGAACGCTTCCGTTCGGTCGGACGAGATGAAGTGACAGGAAGAAAAGTGAACAGATCCGCTCGCCGTGATGGCACACCGGACAGGGGCAGGGCGAACCCGGCCCGCAAGACGACAGGCAAGAAGGACGCCCCGCGCGGCGGCGCACCCCGCGGCGGCGCAGCTCAGAGCGGCGCGGCGCAGGGCGGAGGCGCCCCGAAGAAGCCGCACCGCGGACAGGCCGCAGGGAAGCCCGCCACCAACAAGTGGGGCAAGACGAAGCAGGCGAAGCCGCAGCGCCAGCAGGCACCCGTCGTGCCGAAGATCAGCAACGCCAAGCCCGCCCGCCACCAGCACGCCGACCCGGTCGCACCGACCAAGCTCGCCGCCGGTGAGGGCATGCGGCTGCAGAAGGTGCTCGCGCAGGCGGGTGTCGCATCCCGCCGCGCCGCCGAGGAGCTGATCGATCAGGGCCGCGTCGAGGTCGACGGCCGCATCGTGACCGAGCAGGGGCTGCGGGTCGACCCCGAGAACGCGGTGGTCCGCGTCGACGGAATCCGCGTCGTCGTCAAGAAGGACCTGGTGCACATCGCGCTGAACAAGCCGCGCGGCTGGCAGTCCACGATGTCCGACGATCTCGGACGCCCGTGCATCGGCGACATCGTCTCCGAGCGGGTGTCCGCCGGACAGCGTCTGTTCCACGTCGGCCGACTCGACGCCGACACCGAGGGGCTGATCCTGCTGACCAACGACGGCGACCTCGCGCACCGACTGATGCACCCGTCGTTCGAGGTGCCCAAGACGTACCTGGCGACGGTCAACGGCGTCGTCGACCGCAGCCTCGGGAAGAAGCTCAAGGCCGGCGTCGAGCTCGAGGACGGGCCCGCGAAGGTGGACTCGTTCACGCTCCTCGACATCAACGGCGGCCAGTCGCTGGTCAGGATCGTGCTGCACGAGGGTCGCAAGCACATCGTGCGCCGGCTCCTCGACGCGGTCGGGCACCCGGTCGTGCGCCTGGTCCGCACCGACATCGGTGCCGTCTCGCTCGGCGACGGCCGGCCCGGCACCCTGCGGGTGCTCGGGCGGGGCGAGGTCGGCAGCCTGTACAAGGCGGTCGGGCTGTGAGCGAGATGACCGCGCACGACGTGGTCGTGCCGCTGGTGGTCGCGATGGACGGACCGTCCGGCACCGGCAAGTCCAGTGTGTCGCGGCGGCTCGCCGACTCCCTCGCGGCCCGCTACCTCGACACCGGTGCGATGTACCGGATCGCGACCCTGCACGTGCTCCGCTCCGGGGTCGACGTCGCCGACGCCGACGCGGTCGCCGCGGCGACCGAGGCGCTGGACCTGTCGATCGGCACCGACCCGGCGTCGGACCGAGTGCTGCTCGCGGGCGAGGACGTCACCGACGAGATCCGCGGCGCAGCCGTCACCCGGTCGGTGTCGGCGGTGTCCGCGGTGCCGCGGGTGCGGGAGCTGCTCGTCGACAAGCAGCGTGCGTTCATCGCGCGGCATCCGCGGATCGTCGTGGAGGGCCGCGACATCGGCACCGTCGTGCTGCCCGACGCGGACGTGAAGATCTACCTCACCGCATCGGCGGAGGCGCGGGCACGCCGTCGCAACGACCAGAACGTCGCGGAGGGCCGCGGCGACGACTACAAGGCCGTGCTCGCGGACGTGCAGCGCCGCGACCACCTGGACTCGACCCGAGCGGTGGCGCCGCTGCGGCCGGCGGAGGACGCGGTGATCGTGGACACCAGCGAGATCGGCATCGACGACGTGATCGGCCGGCTGCTGCTGGTGGTCCGCGAGGAAACTGGAGTGGTGCAGTGAGCGACGCTTTCGAATTCGGCGGCGACGCCTACGCCGGCGACGGCACCTGGAACGAGGAATCCGACTGGGAGCTGGCCGATTTCACGGGCGAGGAGGAGGGCGAGGAGCACGTCGCCGTCCCGACGCTGGCGATCGTCGGCCGGCCCAACGTCGGCAAGTCCACCCTCGTGAACCGGATCATCGGCCGCCGCGAGGCGGTCGTCGAGGACATCCCCGGCGTCACCCGCGACCGGGTCTCCTACGACGCGAACTGGGCCGGTCGCCGATTCCTGGTGCAGGACACCGGCGGCTGGGAACCCGACGCCAAGGGACTGCAGCAGTCGGTGGCCCGGCAGGCCGAGCTGGCGATGCAGACCGCGGACGCGATCATCCTGGTGGTGGACGCGGTGGTCGGGGCGACCTCCACCGACGAGGCCGTCGCGAAGGTGCTGCGGCGGTCCAAGACCCCGGTTCTGCTGGTGGCCAACAAGGTCGACGACGAACGCACCGAGGCGGAGACGGCCGCGCTGTGGTCGCTCGGGCTCGGCCAGCCGTACCCGGTCAGCGCGATCCACGGGCGCGGCACCGGCGACCTGCTCGACGAGGTCCTCGCCGTGCTGCCGGAGACGCCCCGCGAGGGCACCGGCGGCCAGGGCCCGCGACGGGTGTCGCTGGTCGGAAAGCCGAACGTCGGCAAGTCCAGCCTGATCAACAAGCTGACCGGCAGCGAGCGGTCCGTCGTGCACGACGTCGCGGGAACCACCGTCGACCCGGTGGACTCCCTCGTCGAGCTCGGCGGCAAGGTGTGGCGCTTCGTCGACACCGCCGGCCTGCGCAAGAAGGTCAGCCACGCGAGCGGCCACGAGTTCTACGCATCGCTGCGCACCAAGGGCGCGATCGAGGCCTCGGAGGTGTCGATCCTGCTGATCGACGCGTCACAGCCGATCACCGAGCAGGACCTGCGGGTGCTGAGCATGGTCGCGGAGGCCGGGCGCGCGCTGGTGCTGGCGTTCAACAAGTGGGACCTCGTCGACGAGGACCGCCGGTACATGCTCGAGAAGGAGGTGGACCGGGAGCTGGTGCGGGTGCCGTGGGCGCAGCGGGTGAACATCTCCGCGCACACCGGCCGGGCCGTCCAGAAGCTCGTCCCCGCCCTCGAGACGGCGCTGGAGTCGTGGGACAAGCGGGTCCCGACCGGCCGGCTGAACACCTGGCTCAAGGAGGTCGTCGCCGCGACCCCGCCGCCGATGCGTGGTGGGCGCCTGCCGCGGATCCTGTTCGCGACCCAGGCGGGCACCCGGCCGCCGACGTTCGTCCTGTTCACCACCGGATTCCTCGAGGCCGGCTACCGCAGGTTCATCGAACGCCGGCTGCGCGAGGAGTTCGGCTTCGACGGCAGCCCGGTGCGGATCTCGGTCCGGGTGCGGGAGAAGCGGGACCGCAAGAAGCGCTGACCCAGGGTCGCCCAGGCTGCGCCGAACAGGTCTTGACCAGCCGATTCGCGGTAGCGAGTGCCACTGATGTAATCTCATCGAGCGCCCGCAAGAGCGCGGACGGGCTGTGGCGCAGCTTGGTAGCGCACCTGACTGGGGGTCAGGTGGTCGCAGGTTCAAATCCTGTCAGCCCGACAGTGATCGACGACAAAGGCGGTTCCTCGTTCGCGAGGAGCCGCCTTTCGTCGTTCGCGCCCCGTTGCCGGTTCGCAAAGGAGTCATCGTGCCCGACCTCGCCTACGTCATCGCCGGTTCCGAAGCGACCGGCGGAGCCGGACTGCAGGTGGACCTGAAGACCTTCCAGGAACTCGGCGTCTACGGCGTCGGCACCACCACCTGCATCGTCTCGTTCGACCCGAAAGCGGGCTGGGCGCACCGCTTCGTCCCGATCGCCCCGGAGGTGATCGCGGACCAGATCGAGGCCGCGACCGCCGCCCACGACCTCGACGTCGTCAAGATCGGCATGCTCGGCACCCCCGCCACGATCGACGTCGTCGCCGCCGGACTGCGCAGGCAGCCCTGGCGGCACGTCGTGCTCGACCCGGTCCTGATCTGCAAGGGACAGGAACCCGGCGCCGCCCTCGACACCGACACCGCGCTGCGGGAGCAGATCCTGCCGCTGGCCACCGTCGTGACCCCGAACCTGTTCGAGGCCCGCACGCTTGCCGGCATCGACACCATCGGCACGGTCGACGAACTCGTCGAGGCGGCCCGCCGGATCCACGATCTGGGACCGCGGTACGTGGTCGCGAAGGGCGGTGTCGACCTGCCCGGCGACGACGCCGTCGACGTGCTGTTCGACGGAACCGACGTGACCGTGCTGCGGGCGCCGAAGGTCGGACGGGAACGGGTCTCCGGCGCCGGCTGCACCCTCGCGGCCGCCGTCACCGCCGAACTCGCGAAGGGAGCCGAGGTGGCGTCCGCGGTGGAGTTCGCGAAGGAGTTCGTCACCGCCGGCATCGCCGGCCGGGTGTCGGCGCGCACCCCGTTCGACACCGTGTGGCAGGGCGCCTACGTCGACGCCCTCGCCTGACGGTTCCGAGGCGCCGACGGGGCCCGCGCGCGGCCGGCCGAGCCGACCGGTCGGTGCCGACGGTTACTGTCGTCCGATGACGGCAGAGTCGGTGAGGCCACCAGTGGGCAGCGCGCGGCCGGGGCTGACCCGGGATCGGTGTGTCCACGCGCTCGGCGGGTTCGCGGCCCGTACCGCGCCCGACACCGGCGGGCGCCGCGCCGCGGTCGCGCTGACGGTCGTCGAGCGCGACGCCGGACCGGTACTGCTGCTGACCTTGCGGCCCAGTCGCATGCGGGCCCATCCGGGCCAGTTCGCGTTGCCGGGAGGCGGCATCGACCCCGGCGAGAACCCCGCGCAGGCGGCGCTGCGCGAACTCGAGGAGGAACTCGGCGTCCGGGTCGGGCCGGACGCGGTGCTCGGGGTTCTCGACGACTTCGTGACCCGGTCCGGGTACGTCATCACCCCGGTGGTCGTGTGGGCCGGAGTGTTGACCGAGCCGCTGCGACCCAGCCCCGACGAGGTGGCGCTCGTGTTCGAGGTGACCGAGGCCGAACTCGACGCCGAACCGGTGCTCCGGCCGTTGCCGGGCGACAGCGAGACGCTGTTCCGGTGGCCGTTTCGCGGCGAGCAGCTGTTCGCGCCGACGGCCGCGATCATCCACCAGTTCCGCGAGCTGTTCCTCCACGGTCGCGGCACCCGGGTCGCCGGGTTCACCCAACCGGACTTCGCGTCCCGCTGACAGGATCACCGGTGGTTTCTCGGCACGGGCTACCGTCGGGGGATGGACCTGAGCACCCCGAGCCCGCGTGACGAGGACCCGACCGAACCGCCGCCGCCCGCGCCGGGACCGGACCTGACCCGAGAAGACTGCGCCGCCCGGGTCGCGGCATTCGACCGGGTCGCCGTGCCCGACAGCGGTGCCCGCCGCGCCGCCGTCGCCCTGGCACTGATCACCGACGCCGACGACACCCGGCTCCTGCTCACCCGGCGGCCACCGAAGATGCGCGCCCACGCGGGACAGTTCGCGTTGCCCGGCGGCAGCATCGACCCCGGTGAATCCCCCGAACAGGCCGCGGTGCGGGAACTCGCCGAGGAACTGGGTGTCCGGGCCGCCGAGCGCGACGTCCTCGGCCTGCTCGACGACTACGTCACGCGGTCCGGATTCGTCATCACCCCGGTCGTCGTGTGGGTGGGGGAGCTCGCCGCGCCGATCACGCCGAATCCCGACGAGGTGGCCATCGTGTTCGAGGTGACGATGGCCGAGGTCGACGTCGACGCGGTGTTCGAGCCCGTGTCGAACGCTCCCGCGGGCACCGCGCCGATGCTGCGGTGGCCGTTCCGGGGCGGCGCCATGCACGCCCCGACCGGCGCGATCATCCACCAGTTCCGGGAGGTCGCGATCCACGGCCGGTCCACCCGCGTCGCCGGTTACGCGCAACCCGACTTCGCGTCCCGCTGATCCGTCGGGTCCGCACCGCACCGCGACGAGCCGTCGGGGGGCCCGCACCCCGACACGAGGGCGCGGAACGCCGCCGCCCGTACTACCGTGACCGGCATGGGATTCGTCCGCGACGTCCTCGCCCGGCTCGATCGCACCGGCGTCGATCCGGTCGCCTGGCGGGCGCCGGCCGCGCCGCGTGAGAACCCCGATCCGGCACCGGAATTCGACCACCTCGAACGGTGGGCGACGGCCGGATCGCGGGGTCCGGAGGACGTCGCCGTCGACCACGAGGGGCGCCTCGTCACCGGCACCGACGACGGTGCGCTCTGGCGATACGACCACCTGCACCGCGGCGGACCCGGCCGCGTCGTCCGCGTCGCCGACACCGGTGGGCGGCCGCTCGGAATCGAGATCCTCGACGACGGCCGCTACCTGGTGTGCGACGCCGACCGCGGTCTGCTGCGGGTCGACGACCGGGGCCGCGTCGAGACGCTGACCGACAGTGCGCTCGGGCGGCCGCTGCTGGCCTGCAACAACTCGGCGGTCGGCCGCGACGGCATCGTCTACTTCACCGACTCCTCGGCGAAATTCACGATCCCCGAACACCGGCTCGACCTGCTCGAGCACCGCGGCACCGGGCGGCTGATCCGGTTCGACCCGGCCACCGGTGAGACCCATCTGCTCGCCGACGGGCTGCAGTTCGCGAACGGTGTCGGCCTGTCCGCCGACGAGTCGTACGTGGTGGTCGCCGAAACGGGCGGATACCGGATCCGCCGGGTCGACCTGACCGGCCCGACCGCCGGCCGGGTGTCGACGTGGGCGGAGAACCTGCCCGGCATCCCCGACAACCTGGCGTCCCAGACCGCCGCCGGGATCTTCTGGGTCGCGCTGTACAGCCCGCGGATGCGGGTGCTGGACCTGATGGCGCCGTACCCCGCCCTGCGGCTGATCGCCGCGAACCTGCCCGGGTGGGCGCAGCCGGACCCGGAGCCGCGGGCCTGGGTGCTCGGCCTCGACGGCGACGGCGCGATCGTGCACAACCTGCGCGGGCCGAAGGGCAGCTACTCGCCGGTCACCGGTGTCCGTGAGGCCGGCGGGGCGCTCTACCTCGGCAGCCTCACCGCGGACGGCGTGGCACGCGTCCCGGCGCCGCGTCCGCGCGTGTGACAGTCTTGTCCGCGGGCGGACCGCACGGTGCGCCGGCACGGCGGACGCGGGAGTGAGATGGACAGCGCAGACCGGTCGCGCGCGCAGGCGGGCGGCCCGGCCGAGGTGATCGTGACCGATCGTGTGCTGACAGTACCGAACCTGCTCAGCGTCGTCCGGCTGATCGGCGTGCCGCTGTTCGCCTACCTGTTGCTCGGGCCGCACGCCGACGGGTGGGCCCTGGCGATCCTGATGCTCAGCGGCGTCACGGACTGGGCCGACGGCAAACTGGCCCGCCTGCTGAACCAGACGTCTCGGCTCGGCGCCCTGCTCGACCCGTTCGTCGACCGGCTGTACGTGGTCACCACGCTGCTCGCGTTCGCGATCCGCGGGATGGTTCCGTGGTGGGTCACGATCGTCCTGATCGGCCGCGACCTCGTCCTCGCGGCGTCCCTGCAGGTCTACCGGCGGCGGGGGCTGCCGCCGCCGGCGGTGCTGTACCTGGGCAAGGCCGCGACGTTCGCGTTGATGTTCGCGCTCCCACTGGTCCTCGCCGCACAGACCGACTGGGCGGGCGCGGCCGTCGCGCACGCGTGGGGATACGCACTGCTGGCGTGGGGCACCGGGCTGTACGTGTGGACCGGCCTGCTGTACCTGCTCGCGGCCCGCAACACCGCACGTGAGGTGCCCGTGCCCTCGGCCCCGTCCCGCAGCGGGAGCGAATCACCTTGACCGACAGCGAAGTTCGCCGAAATCCGACGCCGTCGCTGCTGACCGCGCTGCTCGCGGAGGGTCTCGACCCCGGGTACGCCGCCGCGGCCGAGGACCGGGCCCGGGGCCACGCCCGGCGCCGGCCTCTGCACGCGGGGGTGTGGTGTGCGGGCGGCGCGCTCGTCCTCGGACTGATCTTCGGAACCGCCTACGCGGAGGCCGTCGACCGCACACCCGGCACCGAGCAGGTGCGCCGCGACATCCTCGCCCAGGTCGCCGGTGCGGAGGCGCGAGGAGCCGACCTCGCGAGCGTGCGGGACGACCTGGCGGCCCGCGCCGACGGCGCCCGGGCCCGCGCGCTCGCCGGCGACGCCCAGGGTGCCGCGGTGCTCGACCGGATCACCTCCCTGCAACAGTCCGCCGCGCTCGATCCGGTCCACGGCCCCGGGATCGCGGTCACCCTGACCGACCCCGCGGCGCGACCGGACCTGTCGGACCGTTCCCGCCCCGGCGGCGGCGCCAAACCGGTGATCCTCGACCGGGATCTGCAGTCGGTCGTCAACTCGCTGTGGGCGTCCGGCGCGGAGGCCGTCGCGGTCGGCAACGTGCGGGTCGGGCCGGGCGTGACGATCAGGCAGGCGGGCGGTGCGATGCTCGTCGACAACCAACCGGTGCCGTCGCCGTACGTGGTCTCCGCGATCGGGTCGCCGGGCCGGCTGCAGACCGGATTCGTCGTCAGCGACGCCTATCTGCGGATGTCGGGCGTGTCGCAGTTGTACGGCGCCGGGTTCGACGTCGCCGAGAAGGACGACATCAGGCTCCCGGGCGCGACGGCCCGGGAGGTTCACAGTGCACGAGAAGGGGGTGGTCGGTGAAACCGGTCAAACCGATGAGGGCGGCCAGGAACGGATACGCGATCTACGGGGTGCTCGCCCTGATCGCGGGAATCGTGGCGGGCGTGGTGCTGCGGCCCCAGGTGCCCGACGCGGTGCAGCCGTACCTGCCGATCGCGGTCGTCGCCGCGCTCGACGCCGTCTTCGGCGGTCTCCGTGCCTATCTCGACGAGATCTTCGACGCGAAGGTGTTCGTGGTCTCGTTCGTCTTCAACGTGCTCGTCGCCGCCCTGATCGTGTGGCTCGGCGACCAGCTCGGGGTCGGCACCCAGCTGTCCACCGCGATCGTCGTGGTGCTCGGAATCCGGATCTTCGGCAACGCAGCGGCCCTGCGTCGCAGGCTGTTCGGTGCGTGACAGCCGTGGGAGGTGAGAACCGCGGTGGCACCCGAGGGTAGGCACGAGTGGCACACCGAGACGCCGCCGGCGGCCGTGCGGCGGTCGAAGGTCGTGTTCGGGCTGCTCGCCGCGCTCCTGATGGCCGCGCTGGGTGTCGCGATCGCGACCCAGGTGCGCGGCACCGGCTCCGGCGACACCCTGGACTCGGCGCGACCGGCCGACCTGCTGGTCGTCCTGGACAACCTGAACCAGCGCGAGGCCGCACTGCGGCAGGAGGTCACCTCGCTGCAGGAGACGCTCGCGACGTTGCAGCGCAGTGGCGGCGGGTCGGACGCGGCGCTCGCCGAGGCGAACGCGCGGCTGACCGCGCTGTCCATTCAGGTCGGGACCGTCCCGGCGACCGGTCCGGGAGTGGTGCTCACCGTGACCGACCCGGCATCCGGCGTCGGGTCCGAGGTGATGTTGGACATGCTCCAGGAGCTGCGGGCGGCCGGTGCCGAGGCGATCGAGGTGCAGGGCGGCAGCGGTCCGCCGATCCGGATCGGCGTCAACTCCTGGGTCAGCGGAACACCCGGAAAGCTGCAGCTCGACGGGCAGCCACTGGCCGCGCCCTACACCGTCACCGCGATCGGCGACCCGCCGACGCTGGCTGCGGCACTGAACATTCCGGGTGGTGTCGTCGACACGGTCGCGCGCAGCGGGGGACGCGTCGGCGTCGAACAGAAGGACCAGGTCACGGTCGCCGCCTTGCGGGAGGAGAAACCCCGCCAATACGCTCAGCCCGGAAACTGAAAAGGGTCGTCGAAAGGACCACACGGTGAGTGAGACCAACATCCCGGCCGAATTGCGCTACACGGCCGAGCACGAGTGGGTGCAGCGGACGGGATCGACCACCGTGCGCGTGGGTATCACCGACTTCGCCCAGTCCCAGCTCGGTGACGTCGTGTTCGTGCAGCTGCCCGCCGAGGGCGACGCCGTCGCCGCGGGCGAGTCGTTCGGTGAGGTCGAGTCGACCAAGAGCGTCTCCGACATCTACGCGCCGCTGAGTGCGAAAGTCGTTGCCGCGAACGGGGATCTGGAGGGCACTCCGGAGCTGGTCAATTCGGCGCCGTACGGTGACGGCTGGCTGGTGGATCTCGAGGTCGAGGACGAGGCCGCACTCGACGCCGCACTCGGCGGGATGCTCGACGCCGCCGCATATCGCGAGGTTGCCGGGGAATAACCGCGACGCGCCCCGGTCTGCTCGCGCCTACGCGGACGGGCATCGGCAGGGTACGGTCAATGGAGGGTGCATTCGCCGTGTCGGGGCGCAGATCCGCATCGGTTGTGATTGTGTCTACAGATTTGTTCGGGGGATCCCGAATCGATCGGACTGAGGAGGAGAAACGGTGAGCGACAACGACAACGACGCGGTCTATGGGGAGACGCCTGCTGAGACCACGTCGGTTTTCCGAGCGGATTTCCTCAGCGAACTGGACGGTGCCACCGCCGCGCCGACCGAACAACCCGTCTCCGGTGTCGAGGGTCTGCCCGCCGGTTCCGCCCTGCTCGTCGTCAAGCGCGGCCCGAACGCCGGTTCGCGGTTCCTGCTCGACCATCCGACCACCTCGGCGGGCAGGCACCCGGACAGCGACATCTTCCTCGACGACGTGACGGTCTCGCGCCGGCACGCGGAGTTCCGCCGCGAACAGCACGAGTTCCAGGTCGTCGACGTGGGCAGCCTGAACGGCACCTACGTCAACCGTGAGCCCGTGGACTCGGCGGTGCTCGCCAACGGCGACGAGGTGCAGATCGGCAAGTTCCGCCTCGTGTTCCTGACCGGGCCGCGTGGCGCGGGTGGCGATGCGCCTGCGGGTGCGGGTAGCTGATGACCGCCGTCGGGCATCGGAGTCCGAGCGCGGGCGGGATGTCGATCGGCTCCGTCCTCGATCGGCTCCGGCCCGAGTTTCCGGACGTCACGATCTCGAAGATCCGCTTCCTGGAAGCGGAGGGCCTGATCAGTCCGGAACGCACGCCGTCGGGATACCGGCGGTTCTCGATCGCCGACTGTGAGCGACTGCGGTACGTGCTCACCGCGCAGCGGGACCAGTACCTGCCGCTGAAGGTGATCAAGGAACAACTCGAGGCGATCGACAGCGGCGCCGCCGTGGTCGGCGCGCCCGACTCGGCACCCCGGCGCCCTCGCGTGCTCGCGATCGCGCCGGGGGAGGTGTCGCCCGAGGAGTTCCGCCCGGATCGGGAGGTGCGGGTCAGCCGCAGCGACCTGCTCGCCCGATCCGGGGTCGACGAGGGGTTCCTGACCGAACTGGTCCGGGCCGGGTTGATCGTGCCCGGGTCCGCGGGATTCTTCGACGAGGACGCGGTCACGCTCGCGCGGACCGCGAAGGCGATGTCCGGGTTCGGCCTCGAGGTGCGGCACCTGCGGGCGTTCAAGCTCGCCGCGGACCGCGAGGCGAGCCTGGTCGCGCAGATCGCCGGTCCGGTCGCCAAGGGCCGCGACGCCGGCGCACGCGATCGGGCCGAGGAGATGGTCCGCGAACTCGCGGCGCTGTCGCTCACGCTGCACACCTGCCTGGTGAAATCGGCGGTGCGCGGCGCGTTGGACCGCTGACGCGGCGCGGGTCGCCGTCCCCGGCCGCGCGGGATGCCCGCGCGGCATTTCGACGCTGACGGCGATCGTCCGGGCGGCATAGAATCGGTCGAAGCAACAGTTTTCACGGGAGGCGGGCGCGATGAGTGAGATGCGTGTGATCGGGATCCGTGTCGAGCAGCCGCAGAACTCGCCCGTGCTGTTGCTGCGTGAGGCGGAGGGGGACCGGTACCTGCCGATCTGGATCGGGCAGACGGAGGCGACCGCGATCGTGCTGGAGCAGCAGGGCGTCGAGCCCGCTCGCCCGCTGACGCACGATCTGATCAAAACCCTGATCGGCGCGCTCGGGCACCGGCTGCTCGAGGTCCGGATCGTCGACCTGCAGGAGGGGACCTTCTACGCGGATCTGGTGTTCGACCAGAACATCACGGTGTCGGCGCGGCCGTCGGATTCGGTGGCCATCGCGCTGCGGGTCGGTGTGCCGATCTACGCGGAGGAATCGGTGCTCGCCGAGGCCGGACTGGTGATGCCGGACGAGCGCGAGGACGAGGTGGAGAAGTTCAAGGAGTTCCTCGAGTCGGTGTCGCCGGACGACTTCAAGGCGACCGACGGATAGGTCACGACCAGCGACAACTCCGGTCTCGATCGGGTCTCGTGCCGGGTGTCGGCAGCTACTCTCGAGCTAAGCTGTGGTCACCTTGGGCGTGTTGCGTTGACCGTGTGTTCCCCGGCCCTTAGCGTCTGGCCGTCATGAACACGCACCGTGTAATTCGTTCGGGCGTGGGCCGACCTGGTCGGCGTACGCTGAAGAACATCCACGGTTCGGTTTTCCGTGCGAGAGGGAGCAGTCAGTGGTAGATCAGCCGCAGGACGCGAGCGATCGTCAGCGCGTCGATGCCCAGGCGCCGGCCGCCGAGGTCATCGAGGTCGACGACGTGCAGCCGGGTCTCTTCCCGGACGACTCCGTCCCCGACGAGCTGGTCGGCTACCGCGTCCCGATCGCATGCCAGATCGCCGGGATCACCTACCGTCAGCTCGACTACTGGGCCCGCACCTCGCTCGTCGTGCCGTCGATCCGTGGCGCGGCCGGGTCCGGCAGCCAGCGGCTGTACTCCTTCAAGGACATCCTCGTCCTGAAGATCGTCAAGCGACTGCTCGACACCGGCATCTCGCTGCAGAACATCCGGGTCGCGGTCGACCACCTGCGCAAGCGTGGAGTCGCTGACCTGGCGAAGATCACCCTGTTCTCCGACGGCACCACCGTCTACGAGTGCACCTCCCCGGAGGAGGTCGTGGATCTGTTGCAGGGCGGGCAGGGGGTGTTCGGCATCGCGGTCAGCGGCGCGATGCGCGAGCTGACCGGCACCATCGCGGACTTCCCGGCCGAGCGCGCCGACGGCGGCGAGAGCGAGCAGAGCCCGGAGGACGAGCTGGCGTCGCGGCGGCGCAGCCGCGCGAACCGCAAGACCGGCTGACGGCCGCTCTCCGAGCGGGCGGGGTGGCGCTGGCCACACCACGGGAGGGCGGCGTCGGAACCATCGGGTTCTTGGCATAGAATTCGGGGTGCGTCGTCGCCGCGCGGGAGAGTTCCGGAGCACGTGTCCGGACGCCGAAGGAGCAGCACCTCCCCGTCAATCTCTCAGGCACCCTGGACCGTGCGGGCACCGGCGCCTCTGGAAAGCGGTGGGAGCACCCACCCGCCCACGGGGAAAGGGGATCGGCCACCGGCCGCCGCCCCGAATCTCTCAGGCGCTCGGTACCGAGCAGGCGACAGAGGGGGAGGAACGCGCCGCAGTCCTGCGGTGTGGCCTCGAACCCGCGGGAGTTGCCTTGCCTGACCAGACCAGCGCTTTCGTCGACCGGCACATCGGCCCGGACGACGCCGAACTCGCGCGCATGCTGCACGTGATCGGGGTCGACGACCTCGACGCGCTCGCCGGCAAGGCGGTCCCCGCGAGCATCCTCGACACCGTCGCCGACGGGGTCAGCGCCGGCCTCGACGCACTGCCCGCGCCGCTGTCCGAGCACGAGGTCCTCGCCGAACTGACCGCGCTCGCCGAGCGCAACACCGTCGCCACGTCGATGATCGGTCTCGGCTACCACGACACCCTCACCCCGCCGGTGCTGGTGCGCAACCTGCTCGAGAACCCGGCCTGGTACACCGCGTACACCCCGTACCAGCCGGAGATCAGTCAGGGCCGGCTCGAGGCGCTGCTGAACTTCCAGACGATGGTCTCGGACCTGACCGGCATGGAGGTTGCGAACTCGTCGATGCTCGACGAGGCGACCGCCGCCGCCGAGGCGATGACACTGCTGCGGCGCGCGGGCAGGTCGAAGTCGCCGCGATTCGTCGTCGACACCGACCTGTTCCCGCAGACCCGCGCCGTGATCGAGACCCGCGCGACCCCGCTCGGCATCGAACTCGTCGAGGCGGACCTGTCCCGCGGTCTGCCCGACGGCGAGTTCTTCGGCGTGCTCACGCAGATCCCCGGCGCGTCCGGCCGGATCGTCGACCACGCGAACCTGATCGCCGAGGCCCACGATCGGGGTGCACTCGTCGCCGTCGGCGCGGACCTGCTGGCGTTGACGCTGCTGACCCCGCCCGGCGAGATGGGTGCCGACGCCTGCTTCGGCACGACGCAGCGGTTCGGTGTCCCGATGGGCTTCGGTGGCCCGCACGCCGGATACCTGGCCGTGCACTCGAAGCACGCCCGGCAGCTGCCGGGCCGCCTCGTCGGGGTGTCCGTGGACGCGGACGGCAACAAGGCGTACCGGCTGGCGCTGCAGACCCGGGAACAGCACATCCGCCGGGAGAAGGCGACCTCGAACATCTGCACCGCGCAGGTCCTCCTCGCCGTCGTCGCCGCGATGTACGCGAGCTACCACGGTGCCGAGGGACTGTCCGCGATCGCACGGCGCGTCAACACGGCCGCGCGCACCCTCGCCGGCGGTCTGCGTGCCGGCGGCGTCGAGGTGGTGCACGAGGCGTTCTTCGACACCGTCCTGACCCGGGTGCCCGGGCGGGCCGCGGACGTCGTCGCGACCGCCAAGGGCTGGAACGTGAACCTGCGTCTGGTCGACGCCGACCACGTCGGGATCGCGTGCGACGAGGCGACCACCGCCGCGCACCTGCAGTCGGTGCTGGCCGCGTTCGGTGTCGGCGGTGACCTGACCGACGAGCCGGCGCGGTCGCTGCCCGAGTCGCTGACCCGGACCTCCGACTTCCTGACCCACCCGGCGTTCACCTCGCACCGCACCGAGACCGCGATGATGCGGTACCTGCGCAAGCTCTCCGACAAGGACATCGCCCTCGACCGCAGCATGATCCCGCTCGGCTCGTGCACGATGAAGCTGAACGCGGCCGCCGAGATGGAGGCCATCACCTGGCCTCGATTCTCGAAGCTGCACCCGTTCGCGCCCGCCGACGACACGCCGGGTATCCGCCGGGTCGTCGCGGACCTGGAGTCGTGGCTGTCGTCGATCACCGGCTACGACCGGGTGAGCCTGCAGCCGAACGCAGGCAGCCAGGGCGAGTACGCCGGCCTCCTCGCGATTCGCAACTACCACCTCTCGCGCGGCGACGATCACCGGGACACCTGCCTGATCCCGTCCAGCGCGCACGGCACCAACGCCGCGTCCGCGGTGATGGCCGGGATGCGGGTCGAGGTCGTCGCGTGCCGCTCGAACGGGGACGTCGACCTCGACGATCTGCGGGCGAAGATCGCCGATCATGCCGAACGGCTGGCCGCGATCATGATCACCTACCCGTCCACGCACGGCGTGTACGAGCAGGAGGTCGGCGAGATCTGTGCGGCCGTGCACGACGCCGGCGGCCAGGTGTACGTGGACGGCGCGAACCTGAACGCGCTCGTCGGGCTGGCCCGTCCGGGCCGGTTCGGAGGCGACGTCAGCCACCTGAACCTGCACAAGACGTTCTGCATCCCGCACGGCGGCGGTGGCCCCGGCGTCGGACCCGTCGCGGTGCGGGCGCACCTGGCACCGTTCCTGCCCGGACATCCGCTCGCGCCGGAACTCGGTGCCGGACCGACGGTGTCCGCGGCGCCGTACGGCAGTGCGTCGATCCTGCCGATCACGTGGGCCTACATCCGGATGATGGGCGCCACCGGTCTGCGGTCGGCGTCGCTGACCGCGATCGCGTCCGCGAACTACATCGCCCGCCGCCTCGACGAGCACTTCCCGGTGCTCTACACCGGCGAGCACGGGATGGTCGCGCACGAGTGCATCGTCGACCTGCGGCAGATCACCAAGGACACCGGTGTCACGGTCGACGACGTCGCGAAGCGGCTGGCGGACTACGGGTTCCACGCGCCGACGATGAGCTTCCCGGTCGCGGGCACCCTGATGATCGAGCCGACCGAGTCGGAGAACCTCGACGAGATCGACCGGTTCTGCGACGCGATGGTCGCCATCCGCCGCGAGATCGACCGTGTCGGCACGGGGGAGTGGCCGGTCGACGACAACCCGTTGCGCGGGGCCCCGCACACCGCCGCCTGCCTGGTCGGCGAGTGGAACCACCCGTACTCGCGGGAGCTGGCGGTGTTCCCGGCCGGGACCGCCGACAAGATCTGGCCGCCGGTCCGGCGCATCGACGGCGCGCACGGGGACCGCAACCTGGTCTGCTCGTGCCCGCCGATCGAGGCCTTCAGCGGCTGACAGGCCCGCTGCGTCCTCCCTTCCAGAATGGCGTGTTCGGTCGCTCAGCGCGACGGAATGGGTCATTCGGGAAGCGTTGGGAAGGCTCGTGAGGAAGGCGAAGGATCATTGTGTACGGTGTTCCGCCCGGAGGACGATGAGTGAGCGTCACCGGGCGGGTCACCGTCCCGCCCTTCCAGCGCAGGACAATACGTCCCGCGCGTCACGAAGGAACGAAGGTCGGGAAATGTATGCCACGATCGCACGCGCCGCTGCCGTGACCGGAATCGTCCTGAGCCTGGGCGCGCTGGCGGCGCCATCGGCGTCCGCCGACAAGCGCATCATCGGCAACGGCTCGGCCCACATCTGCTTCGTCGTGCCGTTGCCCGGTTCCGCCGACATCACCTGGTGCCTGTAGCCCGCCCGACACCCTCGGGTGCCGGCGCCGCGCCGCTCAGTTCAGCAACTGGTCGACCGCGGCGCCGAGTTCGGTGCCGTTCGAGTTCGGGACGGCGGTCAGCGTGCCGCCGGTCAGTTCGGTCAGCGAACGCAGTGTGTCGGCGTCGGAGTTCTCCCCGATGGTGACGACGTCGATGCGCACCGGCCGCGCGGAATCCGACGACTCGGCGATCGAGCGCAGCAGCTGGCGCGCGGACATCGACGTGTCGTCGTTGGGTCCGTCGGTGATCAGCAGCACCGAATTCGTGCGGTCCGCAGCGTAATTGCGGACCGCGTTCTCGTACGCCGCCTGCACCGACGCGTACGTCGAGGTCGCGGTGGCCGGCTGCACGGCACCCAGCGCGTCCGTGATCGCCCGCCGGCGCGGGACCCCACCGACGGTGTCGGTGAGGGTGCCGGCCGGCACCAGCACCCGGTACGGCTTCGCCCCGTCGAGACCTCGCGAGTACACCCACAGTCCGAGGTTCGATCCGTCGCGGGCGGAGCCGACCGCCGTCGTCAGTGCCGCGACCGTGTTCGCCAGACGCGACTTCGAACCCTCGATGTTCCGCATCGAGCCCGACACGTCCAGGAGCACGGTCGTCGCGGCCGGCTGCGCGGGGAGGGCGACGGTCCCCACCAGGCGGGCGGTCACCTCCGGTGCCGCCGGGACGAGCGAGGTGGCGATCGGTGGGTAGGCGACGGCCGCGCTGCCCGCCGGTGTGCGTCCGTCGGCGCGGAACCCGGCCGCGACGAACGCGTCGGCCTGTTCCGGGCGCCGCAGGTAGTCGGCGAAGTCGGCGGCCGCGCGCCGCAGCGTCTCGTCGGTCCAGGTGGTCGCGAGGACGGCCGCCGGGTGGTCGGCGACCGGGGTCGCCCCGGTCGGGACGACCTCGCGCAGCTGAGCGCCCGCGGCGATCGCCCTCGCGAGCTGCTGCTCGGTGGCCGGGACCGCGTGAAAGACGCCGTCCCTCGGATTGGTCTGGGCGCCGAGTGCCTTCAGCGCATCGGCGGTGGTGGCCGGCGCGTCGGGGATCACCGCCGCGCCCCGCCCCAACGTCGTGAGCGCGGAGGTCACCGGAGGGGACGACGCCTGCTCGGCGGTCACCGGACCGGCGCCGGCCCCGGCGACCGCGGCCGCGACCGCCTCGGTCGCCAGCGCCGTCGGCTCGGACCCCGGCCCGGTCGGCAGGGCCAGTCGCAGCGTCCCCCAGTGCGGCAGGCCCGCCGCCGTCAGCGCCTCCGGATCGGACTGCAGACGCGGCAGGTCCTGCCAGCCGACCTGGGGTCGCGTCATCGCCTGCGCGACCACCGTCGGCGCGGCGATCACGACGGCGGCGGACGCGACCGGCTTCGGTTGCCCGTCGACGATCCCCGGATGGCTGCTCAGGGTGCCCAGCGCCCAGCTCGACTGCGGAATCCACAGTGCCGGTGCGGGAGTCGGGCCGGACCACCGTCCGCCGGCGCTCGCGGCGAGCGCGTCACCGATGGTGCGGGACGCCTCCTCGGTGACCGTCACGGTGATGCAGTGGTCGCGGACGACCGGGGCGGTCTCGGCGTAGCGGGCGGCGAGATCGCGGACGACCGGGGCGATGTCGGGGTCGGCGGTGACCGCGAGGGTGGCCTCGCCCTCGACACAGGTGCGGGCGGCCTGCGTGCCCTGGTCGGAGATCCGGTCCCGAAGCTGGAACCAGCCGAGCACCGCGAGCACCAGCACGATCACCGTCGCGACGGCGATCACCGGACCCTTGCTGACGCCCCGGAAGCCCCCTGTACTCCCGCCGTCTCCACTGCCGCGATGTTGACCCACGGCGGCCAGTCTACGGATCGGGCCGGACGGGCCCGGTCACGGACGACACCGCCGTCCGACCGGGAGGTCGGACGGCGGTGTCGGGTGCCCGGCGGCCGCTCGGGTCAGGCGTTGGCGGCCTTGTACTCGCGGCGGCGGCGGTGCAGGATCGGCTCGGTGTAGCCGCTCGGCTGGGTGCCGCCCTCGAGGATCAGTTCCTTCGCCGCCTGGAAGGCGATGTTGGTGTCGAAGTCCGGGGCCATCGGCCGGTAGTCGGCGTCACCGGCGTTCTGCCGGTCCACCACCGGGGCCATCCGCTCGAGGGCGGCCACGACGTCGGCCTCGGTGACGATCCCGTGCCGGAGCCAGTTCGCCAGCAGCTGGCTCGAGATGCGCAGCGTCGCACGGTCTTCCATCAGCGCGACGTCGTGGATGTCCGGCACCTTCGAGCAGCCGACGCCGGCGTCGATCCAGCGCACGACGTAGCCGAGGATGGACTGGCAGTTGTTGTCGAGCTCCTCGCGCTTCTCGGCGTCGGACCAGTCGACGCTCGGCGCCAGCGGGATGGTCAGGATGTCGTCGACGGTGGCGCGGGGCTTGCCCTTCAGCTCGTCCTGCACCGCGAACACGTCCACCCGGTGGTAGTGGGTGGCGTGCAGGGTCGCACCGGTCGGCGACGGCACCCATGCGGTGTTCGCGCCGGCCTTCGGGTGGCCGATCTTCTGCTCGAGCATGTCGGCCATCAGGTCCGTCATCGCCCACATGCCCTTGCCGATCTGCGCCTTCCCCTGCAGGCCCGCGGCCAGGCCGGTGTCGACGTTCCAGTCCTCGTACGCGGCGATCCAGCGCTGCTTCTTCATCTCGGCCTTGCGGATCATCGCGCCGGCCTCCATCGACGTGTGGATCTCGTCGCCGGTGCGGTCGAGGAAGCCGGTGTTGATGAACACGACCCGCTCGCTGGCCTCCTTGATCGACGCGGCGAGGTTGACCGTGGTGCGGCGCTCCTCGTCCATGATGCCGACCTTGAGGGTGTTGGCGGGCAGGCCGAGGACCTGCTCGACGCGGCCGAACAGTTCGGTGGTGAACGCGACCTCTTCGGGGCCGTGCTGCTTGGGCTTGACGATGTAGATCGAGCCGGTGCGGCTGTTGTCGAGCGGTCCGTTCGCCTCGCTGCGGCTCAGGCCGTGAACCGCGCAGGCGCTGGTGACCAGGGCGTCGAGGATGCCCTCGGGAACCTCGCCTCCGTCGGCGTCGAGGATCGCGGGGTTGGTCATCAGGTGGCCGACGTTGCGGACGAACAGCAGCGAGCGGCCGTGCAGGGCGAGCTCGGAGCCGTCGGGGGCGGTGTAGGTGCGGTCGGCGTTGAGCGTGCGGGTAACGGTCTTGCCGCCCTTGTCGAAGGACTCGGACAGGTCGCCGCGGTTCAGGCCCAGCCAGTTGCGGTAACCGACCACCTTGTCGTCGGCGTCGACGGCCGCGACGGAGTCCTCGAAATCCATGATCGTGGTGACCGCGGACTCGAGCACGACGTCCTTGACGCCGGCGGCGTCGGTCTGCCCGATCGGGGACGACGGGTCGATCTGGATCTCGGCGTGCAGGCCGTGGTTGCGCAGCAGCACCGATGTCGGGGAGTCCTTCTCGCCGAGGTAGCCGACGAACTTCTCCGGCTGCGCAAGGCCGGTGACGACCTCGGCGCCCAGCTCGACCTTCAGCTCGGTGCCGTCGACGAAGTAGCGGGTGGCGTCGGCGTGGGTGCCGACGGCCAGCGGTGCGGCGGTGTCGAGGAAGTCGCGGGCCCAGGCGATGACCTTGTCGCCGCGCACCTTGTTGTAGCCGCGGCCCTTCTCGGCGCCACCGGCCTCGGAGATCGCGTCGGTGCCGTAGAGGGCGTCGTACAGCGAGCCCCAGCGGGCGTTCGAGGCGTTGAGGGCGAAGCGGGCGTTGAGCACCGGCACGACCAGCTGCGGTCCGGCGGTGGTGGCGATCTCGGCGTCGACGCCTGCGGTGGTGACCTGGAACGGCTCCGGGGTCGGCAGCAGGTAGCCGATCTCCTGGAGGAAGGCCTTGTACGCGGCGGCGTCGTGGGGCTGTCCGGCGCGGTCGCGGTGCCAGCCGTCGATCTGTGCCTGCAGCTCGTCGCGCCTGGCGAGCAGGGCCTTGTTCTTGGGCGCGAGGTCCTCGATCACCTTGACGGCGCCGGCCCAGAAGGCGTCGGTGTCCACGCCGGTGCCGGGCAGGGCCTCGGTGTTCACGAAGTCGTAGAGAACCTTGGCGACCTGGAGTCCACCGACCTGCACGCGTTCAGTCATATCGAACTGCCTCACTTTTCCGGTACCTGGCGACGCCCGCGACTGGACGCCTATACGGGATGACAACAATGTTACCCGGCGGTAGCTTCCCGGCTGGGTGCGGGGCGGTTGCCGGATGGGGAGCATCGACGAATACAGCTGTGGAGCTGAGGCGCGTGAGGTGGCGCGCCGACGTGCCGGGGACGGACGGTGCGTGTCGGCGGCAGGTCTCGATTGCGACCGGCGGTGTGGCCGGTCGCCTCGAATCATACGAGGGACGTCCCCGGCGGGACGGAGGCACCCGCATTCCGCGCCGGTCGCCACCCGGTCCGGGCCGTGCGCGGCGGGTCGAGAGGACGGACAATGAACGGACCTCGGCACGACCCACACAGAGGCTGACGACCATGTCACTTGACGCGAACAAGGCTCTGATCCGGCGCTTCTACCGCGAGATCGACGCCGGCAACCTCGACGCCCTCGACGAGCTCGTCGACGAGAACTACCTCGACCACTCGCCGCCCCCGTTCCCCGGTCTCGGCGCGCCGGGCCGGGCGGGCCTGAAGCAGGCGTTCGCGCTGTTCTGGGAGGCCACACCGGGACGTCACGCGATCGAGGACCAGATCGCCGAGGGCGACAAGGTGGTCACCCGCCTGCACTGCACGGGAACCCACAGCGGTGACCTTCCCGGCATCCCGGCGACCGGACACGCCCTGGAGATGACCGCGACGGTGGTCCACCGCATCGCGGACGGCCGGATCGTCGAGAAATGGTCGGACAAGGACGTGCTCTCCCTGCTGCAGCAGTTGGGCGTCCTACCGCCTCCGGCGGAGCGGGCTTGACGGCGATATCGCCGTCGTATTGATTGGATCCATGCAGTTCGCTGCACCCGCCGCGCAGTACGACCGGTTCATGGGGCGATACACCGAGTCGCTCGCGCCGCTGCTCGCCGACGCCGCCGGGGTGGTCGCCGGCCAACGTGTCTGCGACGTCGGCTGCGGGCCGGGTGGTCTGACCCGGGAGCTCGCCGCCCGGGTGGGTGCGGCCAATGTCGCCGCGATCGATCCGGCACCGCAGTTCGCGGCCGCCTGCCGGCAGCGCGCCCCGGGAGCCGACGTCCGCGAGGGCGTGGCCGAGCAGTTGCCCTGGGCGGACCGGGAATTCGACGCGACACTGTCGTCGCTGGTGATCGCGTTCATGGCCGACCCCGATCGGGGGGTGCGGGAGATGGCCCGCGTCACGCGGCCCGGCGGCGTCGTCGCCGCGTGCATGTGGGACCTCGCCACCGAGGGTATGACGATGCTGCACGTGTTCTGGTCCGCCGTCCGCCGGGTCGACCCGGGCGCCGTCGGCGAGGCGGCGTTGGCGGGCACCGCCGACGGCGACATCGCGGAGCGGTTCCGCCGTGCCGGGCTCGCGGACGTCACCGCGGGCGCGCTCACCGCCCACGTCGACTACACCGGGTTCGACGACTTCTGGGAACCGTTCACGTACGCCGTCGGACCCGCCGGCCAGTACCTGCGGTCGATGTCGCCCGTGCAGCGGACCGGTGTCCGCGATGCGTGCCGCGCCGCGTTGCCGGACGGGAGGTTCACGCTCGACGCGCGCGCGTGGTACGCGACCGGTCGCGTCACCGCCGGCTGATGAAGATGCCCTCCGCCTCGACCGTGACACCCGCCGAATCGGACAGGGTGCCGCGGACGGTGGCCTTGCGGCCGTCGACGCCGACCACCCGGGCCTCGGCCCGCAGCGGGCCCAGCGGGGTGGCCCGCAGATAGCGCAACGTCAACGTGCCGGTGTAGCGGCGCGCGTCCGCGCTCGCGGTGACCCCGAGCAGATGGTCGAGCACCAGCGCGCAGATCCCGCCGTGCACCATTCCGGGCGGTCCCTCGTACGCGGCGCCGAGGGTGACGTCGGTCCAGTGCCGCCCGGAGTCGTCGGATTCGATGACCAGCGGGGGCGCGATCGCGTTGCGCAGCCCAACCCCCGCGTTGCCCCACGCGATCGACTCCCCGGCCGCGGTCAGTCGCATCCCGAACGCACCGTCGATCTGGCGGGCCCGCAGCTTCGACGTCGCGGCCGCCACCTCGGCGTGGACCTCCCGGATCACCTCGTCGTCGACCTCGCTGCGGATCGTGGCGTCGACGAGCTCGCGCACCGCCTCGGCGAGCGGACCGTACAGCGCCTTGCGCCGTTCGAGCTCGTCGACGTCGACGTTATCGGGGACGAACTCCACTTCGACCGCCTTCACCTGGGGGACAACCGCTTTCCGGTCCCCGACTGTAGCCGTTCGGGGGCCGCTGCACGGTCAACTCGCGGCGAGCAGCGTGCGGACGGTGTCGAGGAGCTCGGCCCGCAGCGGCGCCGCCCGCTCGGCGAGCGCCGACTGCGCGCGCACGTACTCGGCGCGCCCGGTCGGCGTCTCGATGCAGACCGGGTCGTAGCCGAGCGCCCGCAGGTCGTACGGGCTCGCGCGCATGTCCAGTTCCCGAGCCGCCATCGCCAGCTCGAAGCACCGCAGCAGCAGATCCGAGTCGACCAGAGGCACCAGCTTGTAGCACCACTTGTACAGGTCCATGCCGGCATGCAGGCAACCCGGCTGCTCGCGCCCGGCCTGGTCCTCGCGGGCCAGGGCGAGCTCGTTGCGGCCCACCGCGTCCGGTGTGAAGAACCGGAACGCGTCGAAGTGCGTGCAGCGCAGGTTCATCGACTCCACGACCGCGTCGGTGCCGCGGGCACCGAGTCGCAGCGGTGTGCCCGAGTGCCGGACCGCGTCGTCGCCACCGCGGTAGACCATCGCCCACTCGTGCAGCCCGAAACAGTTCAACTGAGCGGGCCGCGACGCCGTCCCTGCCAGGACGCGTTCGGTGAACACCAGCATCGACCGTCTCCGCTCGAGCAGGGCCGGATCGGCGCCGACCCCGTCAGCCAGTTCGCGGTAACCGGAGAACTCGGCGTACCGGCGGGCAGCCGGGCCGGTGAGCCGGACCGCGAATCCGGGATGCCAGCGCCGCAACTGTGCCGGTCGCAGGCTGTAGTAGGTGAACAGGAAGTCCACCACCGGGTGCCGGGTGCCGTGTGCCTGCCGCTCCAGGTGCGGGCCGATCACGGCGTCGACCCGCGACCGATGCGCGTCACGGCGCGCCGTCCACTCGTCCTGGGTCAGGACCGTCACGGCGCTCCCTGACCGGGGACGACGTCCGTCACGCGATGGGTGCCGTCACGGACGGTGCCGACGAACTCCTCGACCAGGTCCTCGAGCGCCACGATGCCGAGGGTGCGGCCACCGGCGTCGACCACCTCGCCGAGATGGCTGCTCGACCGTCGCAACGCGGTGAGGGCGTCGTCGAGCGGTGTCGCGACCGCCAGTCGCGGGAGCGGACGCACCTCGGCGCGCGGGACGATGGTCTCCGGCCCCGCGGACTCGTCGAGCATCTCGTCGAGCACGTCCTTGAGGTGCAGGTACCCGGCCAGCGAGCCGTCGGGCAGTGCCGCCGGGTACCGGGAGTAGCCCGTCTCGGCGACCGCGCGTTCGATCACGCCGAGCGTGGTGCCGCGGTCGGTCAACGGCACCGTCCGGACCTTGTCCAGCGGGATCAGCACGTCGGCGACGGTGCGCCCGGTGGTGTGCAGGGCCTGCGTGAGGCGGCGGTGCTCCTCCGCGTCGATCAGTCCCTCGGAACGGGACTCGCCGATCATCTCGGTGAGCTCGATCTCGGAGACCGTGGTGTCGAGTTCGTCCTTCGGTTGCACGCGCAGCAGCCGCAGTGTCGAGTTCGCGGCCCAGTTGTAGAACGCGATCAGCGGTTTCGCGAGCTTGATGAAGCTCAGGTGGATCGGCACCAGCAGCATCGCCGCCCGTTCCGGTCCGGCGATCGCGATGTTCTTCGGCACCATCTCGCCGAGCAGGATGTGCAGGACCACCACGACGGCCAGCGCGATCGTGAACGCGATCGGGTGCAGCAGCTGGTCGGGCAGGCCGACCAGGTCGAGCGGTGTCTCGATCAGGTGCGCGATCGCCGGTTCGCCGACACGGCCGAGAACGATCGAACAGATCGTGATGCCCAACTGGGCGCCGGCCAGCATGAGCGACAGGTGCTCGCCCGCCCGGATCACGGTCCGGGCGCGCTTCTTGCCCTGCGCCTCGAGTGCTTCGAGCCGGTCGCGCCGGGCGGAGATCAGCGCGAACTCGGCGGCGACGAAGAACGCATTGCCCGCCAGCAGGAGGATCGTCAGCACGACCCCGAAGAGGTCACTCATCGTCGGCCTCCTCGCGGGTGCGGCGCACGTGCTCGGCGATCGTGTCGGCAGGCACCGGCGTCAGCACGACCCGGTCGATGCGTCGGCCGTCCATCTCGACGACCCGGGCCATCCAGCCGCCGTCGAGATCGGATCCGTCGGGATCCGGGAGCACCACCTCGTCGCCGACGTCGGGGATCCGGCCCAGCCGGGCCAGCACCAGGCCGCCGAGGGTGTCGTACTCGCCCTCCGGGGCCGCGTAGCCGGTGGCCTGCCCGACCTCGTCGATGCGGAGCAGACCCGCGCAGATCCAGCTGTCGCCGCTGCGTTGGACGTCGATCTCCGGGTCGTCGTGTTCGTCGCGGACGTCGCCGACGATCTCCTCGATCAGGTCCTCCATCGTGACCAGCCCGGCGGTGCCGCCGTACTCGTCGACGACGAGCGCGACCTGCATGCCGTCGGCCCGGATCTGCTCCATCAAAGAGTCGCCGTCGAGGCTGGACGGCACCACCGGCACCTTCTGGGCGAGTGCCGTCAGAGCAGTGGTCGCGCGCGTCGACGCGGGGACCGTGAACGCCTGCTTGACGTGCACGACGCCGATGGTGTCGTCGAGATCGCCGTCGACGACCGGGAACCGGGAGTACCCGGTGCGGGACGCCACGTCGATCAGGTCGGCGACCGTGTCACGGCAGTCGAGCGTCTCGATCTTCACGCGCGGGGTCATCAGTTCCTCCGCGCTGCGCTCACCGAACCGCAGGGAGCGGTCCACCAGCAGCGCGGTGCCGGGGTCGAGCGTGCCGCTGCGCGCGCTGATCCGCACCAGGGAGCCGAGTTCCTGCGGCGACCGCGCCGAGCGCAACTCCTCGGCCGGTTCCACGCCGAGACGGCGGACCACCCAGTTGGCGGCCCCGTTGAGTCCCCTGATCGCCCACCTGAACACCGTCGAGAACCAGGCCTGCGGTCCGGCGGTCGCGCGGGCGGTACCGAGCGGGTGCGCGATCGCGAGGTTCTTCGGGACCAACTCGCCGAACACCATCGACAGCGACGTCGCGATGATCAGCGCCAACGCCAGCGAGACCCCGGACGCCACCGACGCCGAGACGCCGACGGCCGACAGCAGTGGTGTGATCAGCTGCGCAAGAACGGGTTCCGCGATGTAACCGGTGATCAGGGTGGTGATCGTGATGCCCAGCTGCGCGCCGGAGAGCTGGAACGACAGGGTGCGGTGCGCATGCTGCACCTGACGCGCGCGGCGGTCGCCGTCGCGCGCGTGGGCGTCGACGGTGCTGCGTTCGAGCGCGGTCAGGGAGAATTCGGCCGCGACGAACACGGCCGTGCCTGCCGTCAGGGCCAGAAACCCGATCAGGCTGACGATCGTCACTGCGATCTGCATGACCTATCGCCCCCGAACAGGGGCAGGGGAGGGGGCGCCGGGTTTGTCACCCGGCTCGGTAGAGGAGCCCTCCGAAGTGGAACCGTCGTCGCCGGACTCGGCGTCGCGTTCGATTATGGGTGCCTCGGGCACCTTGGTCCTTTCCGTCGTGCCCGCGAAACCGGGCTGTGGTCGAGACAATCATTCTACCGGCCCGGACCGAAATGTCCGGCCGGCCCGGGCCTGGAAGCGTGTTGTCACCAACCGGCGGGCAGCGGCCGTCCCTCCGCGAACCCGGCCGCCGACTGCACACCGAGGACGGCCTTCTCGTGCAATTCCTCGATAGTGCGGGCCCCCGCGTACGTGCAGGTGCTGCGCACGCCGGAGCAGATGTGGTCGATCAGGTCCTCGACACCCGGGCGCACCGGGTCCAGACGCATCCGGGAACTCGAGATGCCCTCCTCGAACAGCGCCTTGCGGGCCCGGTCGAAACCGCTGTCGGACGCGGTGCGCGCCGCCACGGCCCGCTTGCTCGCCATTCCGAAGCTCTCCTTGTAGGCGTTGCCCTCCTCGTCGACGCGCAGGTCGCCCGGCGACTCGTAGGTGCCGGCGAACCACGATCCGATCATCACGTTCGACGCGCCCGCCGCCAGCGCCAGTGCCACGTCGCGGGGATGCCGGACCCCGCCGTCCGCCCACACGTGCGCACCGAGTTCGCGTGCCGCCGCGGCGCATTCGGCGACCGCCGAGAACTGGGGCCGCCCGACTCCGGTCATCATCCGGGTGGTGCACATCGCGCCGGGGCCGACCCCGACCTTGACGATGGTCGCGCCCGCGGCCACCAGGTCGCGGGTGCCTGCGGCCGAGACGACGTTGCCCGCGGCGAGCGGCACGCCGAGATCGAGCGCCGCGACAGCGGACAGCGCCTCGAGCATCTTCTCCTGGTGACCGTGCGCGGTGTCCATCACGAGCACGTCCGCGCCGGCCTCGACCAGGGCCCGGGCCTTCGCGACCACGTCACCGTTGATGCCGACCGCCGCCGCGATCCGCAGCCGTCCCGCCGCGTCGAGGGCGGGGGTGTAGATGCCCGACCGGATCGTGCCGGTCCGGGTCAGCACGCCCGCGAGGCGACCGGCGTCGTCGACGAGGACGGCGATGGGGTCGTGCCGGGTCTCGAGCAGTGCGAACACCTCGCGCGCCGACGCGGTGACCGGTGCGGTCGCGAAATCGGTGACCGCAACCGCGCTGAGCCGGGTGAAGCGGTCCACGTCCGCGCACGCGGCCTCGGTCACCACCCCGACCGGACGGCGCTCGTCGTCGATCACCACGAGCGCACCGTGGGACCGCTTGTGCAGCAGGGCCAATGCGTCCGACACCGACGCGTCGGGGCCGAGGGTGACCGGGGTGTCGGCGACCAGGTGCCGGCTCTTGACGAACGCGACCGTCTCGGCGACCGCGGTCGAAGGCACGTCCTGCGGGATCACGACGATGCCGCCGCGGCGGGCCACGGTCTCGGCCATCCGCCGACCCGCGACCGCGGTCATGTTCGCGACGACGATCGGGATCGTGGTGCCGGAACCGTCTCGGGAGGCGAGGTCGACATCGAATCGCGACGCGACGTCGGTGCGGTTGGGCACCATGAAGACGTCGTCGTAGGTCAGGTCGTAGGGCGGAGTCTGTCCGTCGAGAAAGCGCACGTTCTACGAGACTACCGTGTTTGCGGTCCGGTTGCCCGGGCCGGTGTGCGCCTGGGTGCGCGACAACGCGATCGTGGTGGCGATCATGACGGCCACGGCGGCGACGACCACGACGGTGCCGGGGACTCCGACCCGCAACCGTTCCCCCAGCACCGTGAACCCCAGGTAGGCCGCGACGAGCGGCTCACCGATCGTGATCGCCGGCAGTGAGGCGGCCAGCGACCCGACCTGGAACGCGCGCTGCTGCAGGTAGAACCCCGCGATACCGGCCGCGGCGAGCGCCCACAGTTCCCATCCGGACAGCACCGCCACCGGCCCGCGTCCCAGGGCGTCGAGCACCGGCTTGGTCAGCGCGACCGCCACGCCGTACATCGCGCCGCACGCCGACCCGAGCAGCAGCGCCCGCGCCCCGGACGGGATCCGGGTCAGGGCCACCGCGACCGCGACGGCGCAACCCCCGACCACCACCGTCAACGGAATCACCCAGTGCCGCGCCGGTTCCGACGCCGTCCCCGCGGTCGGGTCGCCGACGATCAGGAACACCGCCAGGGAGACGGCCAACGCCACCGCCGTCGCCCACGTGCGGCCCGTCATCCGGGTGCCCGCGAACCGGGCCGACAGCGGCAACGCGAACAGCAGGGTGCTCACGATCAGCGGCTGCACCACCAGCACCGAGCCGATGCCCAGCGCGGTCGCCTGGAAGACGTACCCACCGAGGTCGCCGCCGACCCCAACCCACCAACGCGGGGAACGCACCAGCTCGCCGAGCAGGGCCTCGCCCTCGTCGACGCCGGACGCCGCCTGCTGCTGCGCCACCGAACCGACCGCGAACAGCAGGGCGCCGACGAGGGCGCATGCGATCGAGAGCAGCGGCAGGTCCGGCACGGGTTCAGCCTCCTCCGTTGCGGCGGCGCCGTCCGGCGGATCGGCCGACCCGGGTGCGTGCGCCCCGTGCGGGACGTGCGGTCGCCGGTGCCGGTGCCGGTGCCGGTGCGGGCGGGGGGTCCTGCCGCAGCGGCACCCCCGACGGACGGCGGGCCCCGGTCAGCGCCACCAGTGTTCGGTCACCGGGACGCACCGCGAGCCCCTGCGCGTCGACACCGGCCTGCGTCATCACCGCCGCCACGTGGTCGCGCTGGTCCTCGGTCACCAGCGTCACCACCGACCCGGCGGCGCCCGCCCGGGCCGTTCGGCCGGCCCGGTGCAGGTAGTCCTTCGGATCGGCGGGCGGGTCGACGTGCACGACGAGGGAGACGTCGTCGACGTCGATGCCCCGGGCCGCGACGTCGGTCGCCACCAGCACCGCGGTGTCCGCCGTGGTGAACGACGACAACGCGTGCGTGCGGAACGCCTGCGACTTGCCGCCGTGCAGCGTCCCGGCCCGCACCCCGACCGCCGCCAGCTGCGCGACCAGGCGGTCGACGCCGTGCTGGGTGCGCACGAACAGCAACGTCTTGCCGGTGCGCGACGCGATCTGTGCGACGACCGCCGGCTTGTCGGACCGGTCGACGAACAGCACGTGGTGGTCGGCGACCGCGACCGGTGCCGCGGCCGACGCGGTCGCGTGCGTCACCGGGTCGTGCAGATAGCGGGAGACGAGCGCGCTCACCTCGTCGTCGAGGGTCGCCGAGAACAGCAGCCGCTGACCGGATCCCGGCGTCCGGTCGAGAATCTCGGTCACCTGGGGCAGGAAGCCGATCTGCGCCATGTGGTCCGCCTCGTCGATCGCCGTCACCGCGACGTCCCCGAGGTCGACGGCACCCTGGTCGAGCAGGTCCACCAGCCGGCCCGGAGTCGCGACCAGCAGATCGACGCCTCGGGCGAGCCGCTCGGCCTGACGTTTGGTGGGCACCCCGCCGGTCGCGGACGCCAGCCGCAACCCGAGCGCCAACGCCGACTCGTCGAGGGCCCGTTCGATCTGCGTGGCCAGTTCGCGAGTCGGTGCGAGCACCAGCGCCCGCGGGCGCCGGGGCGCGCTGTACGAGCCCTTCAGTCGCACCAGCATCGGGAGGCCGAATGCGAGGGTCTTCCCCGAACCGGTCGGCGCACGGCCCAGGACGTCGCGCCCGCCGAGGATGTCGGGAATCACCAGCGCCTGGATCGGGAACGGTTCGCCGATCTTCTCGCGGCGCAGCGACTGCGTCAGCGTCGCGGGGAGGCCGAGATCGGCGAAGGTGGGCATGACGGTGAACTCCTCGGGCGGTCAACTTCTGGAATCGGCGCAGGTCGAGGGTACCGCCCGGGGCATCGCCGGCTCGCAATCGCCGACCGTGTCGGTGGGTCGGTGCATCCTCGGACCTCGAACATACATTCGATGGAAGGTCGGGGTGGACGCGATGTGTGAGATCTGTGACGGGAAGTCGCCGGCGCAGGTGCGCCGGGAGATGCGGCGCACGATCGAGCGGTACGGGTGGGCGCTGCAGTACGTCGAATCCGCGATCGACGAGCGCGGCGTCCATCCCGCGTACTGCTATTCGGTCGGTCTGACCGCGATGGGGAAGCCCGAGTTGGTGATCTCCGGCCGGGTGGCCGACCAGTCGGCCGACGTGCTCAACGATCTCGGTGCCCGGATGGAGGACGGGTCGCCGCTCACACCCGGAGACCTGCACGTGGCCGGCGGGCTCGAGGTGTGCCTCGTCGAGGTTCGCGAGTGCGAGCACTGGCTGTTGCGGGCGGTCGACCTCTACGGCACCGGAGTCCGAGCGCTGCAGGCGGTGTGGGCGGACTGCGAGGGAAACTTCCCGTGGGAGGGTCCGATCGGATCGGCGATCGTTCAGCCCCTGCTCGGCCTGCCGCCGGGGCTGCGTGCGTGACCGGGCACGAGCAGCGGATCGCCCGCCCCGTGGGCACGGGGGTGAACGACGAGGCGAGGGTGGCCGTCGAGCGAACGGTTCACCAGCTCCCCGGATCGCCGACTCGCCCGGTCGGGCAGGGCCGACGGCCCGGCCGGGCGGAATCGTCCGCGCGGCCGGACCGGGCCGGTGAGCTCGGGTGCTCAGGCCTCGACTTCGCTGCGGTCCCCGCTCCAGAGGGTGTGGAACTTGCCGGGACGGTCGGTGCGCTCGTAGGTGTGCGCGCCGAAGAAGTCGCGCTGTCCCTGGGTCAGGGCCGCCGGCAGGCGCTCGGCGCGCAGGCCGTCGTAGTACGACAGCGACGACGCGAACGCCGGCACCGGGATGCCGAGCATCGTCGCGGTCGCGACCACCCGGCGCCACGAGTCGATCGCGTTCTCGATCGCTTCGCGGAAGTACGGCTCGACGATCAGCGACGTCAGGTCCGGGTTGGTGTCGTACGCCTCCTTGATCCGGTTCAGGAAACGGGCCCGGATGATGCAGCCGCCACGCCAGATCGTCGCCATGTCGCCGGGCGTGAGGCTCCAGTCGTACTCGTCGCTCCCGGCGCGGATCTGGTCGAATCCCTGCGCGTACGCCACGATCTTCGACGCGTACAGCGCGCGCCGGATGTCCTCGGTGAACTGCACCGCGTCCGTGGGCTTTTCGCCGAGAGTGCCCGCCGCCAGACCGCGGGCGGCCGCGCGCTGCTCCCGCGAACCGGACAGGGCACGTGCGAACACCGCCTCCGCGATGCCGGTCACCGGCACGCCGAGGTCGAGCGCCGACTTGACCGTCCAGCGACCGGTGCCCTTCTGCTCGGCCGCATCGACGATCACGTCGACCAGAGGCTGCCCCGTCTCGGCGTCGATCTGCGAGAGCACCTCGGCGGTGATCTCGATCAGGTACGACTCCAATTCGCCGGTGTTCCACTCGCCGAACACCTTCGCGATCTGGCCGGCGTCGTAGCCGAGTGCGTCACGGAACAGGTGGTAGGCCTCGCCGATCAGCTGCATGTCGGCGTACTCGATGCCGTTGTGCACCATCTTCACGAAGTGACCGGCACCGTCCGGGCCGATGTGCGTGCAGCACGGCGTGCCGTCGACGACCGCCGCGATCGACTCGAGCAGCGGCCCGAGCGACTCGTACGACTCCTTCGGGCCGCCCGGCATGATCGACGGGCCGTTCAGCGCACCCTCCTCACCGCCGGAGATGCCGGCGCCGACGAAATGCAGGCCCCGCTCGCGCAGGGACTTCTCCCGGCGAATCGTGTCCGTGTACAAGGCGTTTCCGCCGTCGATGATGATGTCGCCCGGCTCCATCTCCGACGCGAGTTCCTCGATCACCGCGTCCGTCGCCTCGCCGGCCTTGACCATGATCAGCACCCGGCGCGGGCGCTGCAGCGCCGCGACGAACTCCGCCACGGTCTCGGTACGGACGAAGTCACCTTCGGTGCCGTGCTCGGCGATCAGGGCATCGGTCTTGGCGACGCTGCGGTTGTGCAGTGCCACCGTGTGTCCGTGCCGGGCGAAGTTGCGGGCGATGTTCGAACCCATCACGGCGAGGCCGGTGACGCCGATCTGGGCACGCGCGGTCGTGGAGGTGTTGTCGGTCATGGAGACCAGCATTCCCTGCCCCGTGAACGAGCGAAACTTCAGGGTCTCGCACCTTGGGACGGCGCGCCCGGAAACGACGACGCCGCCGCCCGCGATGCGGGCGGCGGCGGTGGGTCGCGGTCGGGGAGCGGTCAGCGGTCGCGGTGCGGACCGTCGAAACCGTCGTACGAGCGGCGCTCGGTGCGGCTGCGGAAACCGCCGGTGGCGCCGCTGCGCTCACCGCGCTGCGGCCGGTCGCCGTACGAGCGGTCGCCGGAGCGCTGGTGTCCGCCGTCGCGCTGCGGACGGTCGTTGCGGTAGCCGTCGCGCTGCGGCCGGTCGCCGTAGGAGGGCCGTTCACCCCGGTAGTTGTCCCGCTGGGGCCGGTCGCCGGAGCGCTGGTAGCCGCCGTCGCGCTGCGGTCGGTCGCTCCGGTAGTTGTCGCGCTGTTGCCGGTCGCCGTACGAGCGGTCGCCGGAGCGCTGGTAGCCACCGTCCCGCTGGGGCCGGTCGCCGGAGCGCTGGTTGCCGCCGTCCCGCTGGGGCCGGTCGCCGGAGCGCTGGTAGCCGCCGTCGCGCTGCGGTCGGTCGCTTCGGTAGTTGTCGCGCTGGGGCCGGTCACCATAGGAAGGCCGGTCGCCGGAGCGCTGGTAGCCGCCGTCCCGCTGGGGCCGGTCGCTCCGGTATCCGTCGCGCTGGGGCCGGTCACCGTACGAGCGGTCGCCGGCACCCTGGTATCCGCCGTCTCGACGCTGCGGGCGGTCGGACCGGTATCCGTCGCGCTGGGGTCGATCGTGGCGGAACCCACCGTCCCGCCGGGGCCGGTCGCCGGAGGACCGCTCGCTGCGACGCTCGCGGACCGGTTCACCGCTCGGCGTGCGCGCACCGGTGATCGTGGCGAGTTCCTCGGAGCCGGGACCGACATTCACCTCGGTCGCGTCGACACCGGCGGTTCCGGTGAGCCTGCGCACCATTCGGCGCTGGTTCGGCAGCACGATCGACACGACCGTGCCCCTCTCGCCTGCGCGGGCGGTGCGCCCGGCGCGGTGCAGGTAGTCCTTGTGGTCGGCGGGCGGGTCGACGTGCACCACGAGGTCGATTCCGTCGACGTGGATGCCGCGGGCCGCGACGTCCGTCGCCACGAGCACCGGGGTGCGGCCGGTCTTGAACCGCTCCAGAACCCGGGTCCGCTGGTTCTGCGCCTTGCCGCCGTGCAGCGCCTCGGCGACGACACCGACCGCGCGCAGGCGGTCCGTGATGCCCTCCGCTCCAAGCTTCGTGCGCGCGAACATGATCGTGCGGCCGCTGCCCGCGCGGGAACCGATCTCGGCGAGCACCGCGTCCTTCTGGCCGCGATCGACGAGCAGAACGTAGTGCTCCATCGTGTCGACGCTGGCGCGGCCGTCCTCGGTTGCGTGCTCGACGTGGTCGGGGAGGAACCGCCGCACCAGCGACTGCACCTCCCGGTCGAGCGTCGCGGAGAACAACAGCCGCTGGCCGTCGGGGCGGGTCTGCTCGAGGATCGACCGGACCTCGGGGAGGAAGCCCATGTCGGCCATCTGGTCGGCCTCGTCGAGGGCGGTGATCTCGACCTCGTCGAGGACGCACGTCTCCTGCCGGAGGTGGTCGCCGAGGCGGCCGGGTGTCGCGACCAGGATGTCGACGCCGCGGGCGAGCTGGTCGACCTGCTTGGTGAAGACCATTCCGCCGACCGCCGAGCGGACGCGCAGCCCGACCGTGGCCGCGTACGGGAGCAGTGAGTCGACGACCTGGACGGCGAGTTCGCGGGTCGGGACGAGGACCAGGGCCCGCGGGCGCTTCGGGGCGGGTCGATCCTCACGTCCGGCGAGGCGTGCCAGCATCGGCAGACCGAACGCGAGGGTCTTGCCGGATCCGGTCTGGGCGCGGCCCAGGACGTTGCGCCCGGCGATCGCGTCCGGGATCGACATCGCCTGGATCGGCGACGGCACGGTGATGCCGTCGCGGGCCAGTGCCGACACGACGGGGTCGGGCAGGCCGATCTCGGCGAAGGTGGTCTGCTGATCGGGGGCCGCCTGGTTGTGGGCAGCAGAAGACTGGACAGCGTTGGTCACGCGGATACCTCTCCGGACGTTGGGCGCGTCGCGGAGAGCACGATCGGACGAGCAGTCGCGCAGAATGAGACGAGCCGGGCACGGACACCCGGGTGCGGGGTCGTGCGAGAAAATGGGATCGACCGCTACGGCGGCCGTTGTCCAGTGTACGGGACCGGCACGGGTGCTCCGGCCACGTGGCGCAGCTCACCGTCGGTCCGCGGCGGCCCTGCGTCAGCTCTGGAACAGCCGCTGGAGCTCGACCAGCCACGGCACGGCAACCGCGATGGTCGGGACCACCAGGATCGCAGCCGACGCCAGGTATGCCGCGAGCGCGACCCGGACGTCCTTGCCGGTGTCGGACAGTCGCTTGATGCGTGTCAGGGTGTGTGGGCCGCCCGCCGCGAGGGCGCCCATCGGTGCGCTCGACCCGGCGCAGGTCACCAGGGCGCGGGCCAGGGGCGTCGGTCCGGTGACCTTCACCGCGGAGTCGTCTGCGAGGAGCTCGACCAGCAGCTGCACCGACCCGAGCGCCGACTTGCTGCGCACCACCTTCGGGAACGCCTCGTGCACGGCGGTGAACGCCTCGATCACCAGGTCGTGCCGGGACCGCAGGTGCGAGCGTTCGTGCATCAGGATCGCCGTGATCTCGTCACGGCCGAGGCTGTCGAGTGTGCCCGCGCTGACCACCACCCGGTGCCGAAGACCGGGCAGGCAGTAGGCGATCGGCTCGGCGGCGTCGAGGACCCGAAGGTTCGAGTTGGGACTGCGGTGCGGCTCGCCGCGGTCGAGCAGATCGACCAGAACACGGTGCCGGGAGCGGCGCCGGCGGGTGCGGACCGCGACCGACGCGATCGAGAAGATCAGTTTCGCGCCGATCAGCAGCGTGATCGCGAACACCACCACGTAGACGATCCACAGGGGCAGGCCCAGCGCGTCGATCTCCGCGAGCGGAGCCGTGGTCGGCCGGCCGTCCGGGCCGGGCACCAGCAACTCGCTCGCGATCGCCAGACCCGAGCTGAACGCCGAGAGGACCGCGGCGATCGCGATCGCCTGCCACAGCACGAGTGCCGCGCCGGGCGCACGGTACGGCCAGGTGGCGCGGGCGAGGACCGCGGGCACCGGACCGGCGAGGAGCAGGGCCAGCAGTGCGAAGGCCAGGGCGGTGGTGGGGTTCATGGCCTACCCATGATGCACGACCCCCTGCCGACGATGCACGACCCCGCAGGCCGGACGTGCACTGTCAGCTCGCGCGGTCGGCGCCGGGGTCGACGCTGCGCAGGTGCCGCTTGCTCGCCTCGGACTCCTCCAGTGCCGCGAGCGCCTCGCGCAGTGCGGCGGCTTCGTCCGCGCCGACCTTCCCCACGAAGTGCACCAGCGCCGCGACCCTGCTGTCCGACGCATTGGCCTGGTCGAGTGCGTCCACCATCAGGGAGGCGACGAGCTCGTCGCGGCCCTGGACCGGGAGATAGCGGTGGGCGCGATCGTCGCGCTGCTGGATGACCAGGTTCTTCTTCGCGAGCCGCTGCAGCACGGTCATCACGGTGGTGTACGCAAGCTCACGTCGGGCCGCGAGGGCCTCGTGGACCTGACGGACGGTCTGTGGTTCGGAACTGGACCACAGGTGGTCCATCACTGCGCGTTCGAGCTCGCCAAGTCCTGCCATGGGTACATCTTACGTACTGTCCGACAGTCGTGCGTACTACGTGCAGTCGTAGGGGTGGCAGGGTATTGATGATGGTGCCGCCCCGGACGGGTGACGGAGAGCGCATAGGCCAGGGTGGAGGACACAGGCGTGGAGTGGCTGTACGACTGGTCACTGATCTCGGGGCCGCTGCCGCGGGTGGTGACGGTGCTCGCCGCGATCGGGGCACTCTGGCTGCTGCTCGGGCCCACCCGAAACACCCGCCGCTATCGGCGTGTCGCGCTCCCGTTGTCCGTCGGCGCCGCGGTCGTGCTCACCGTGGTCGGCTGGATCGTCGTGGAGAAGTGGTGGCGGCCCTTCCCGGACCCGGTCGAACTGCAGGTGTACGCCTGGATCGGCGCCGGTCTGCTCGCGGTCCTGCTCGTCGTCGTCCGGCTCGTCACCGACCGCAGCCTGGGCCGCGCGCTGGCGTCGGTGGTCGCCGCGCTGGTCGTCGTCATGGCCGCGGCGGTTCAGGTGAACCTCGTCTTCGACGCCTACCCGAGGATCCGTGACGCGCTCGGGGTGCCTGCGGCGAACGCGATCGCGTTCGCGGACGTGCCGCCACCGGTCGCCGAACCTGTCACCGGAGTGCCGCTGGACCGGGCGTGGAACGCCCCCGACGACCTTCCTTCGGAAGGTCGCGTCGTGACCGTACCGATCCCCGGCGCGGTGTCGGGGTTCGCGGCCCGCGACGCCGAGATCTATCTGCCGCCGGCGTACTTCGCCGACCCGCGACCGCGTCTGCCGGTGCTGGTGTTGCTCGCCGGGCAGCCCGGCAGCCCCGGAGACTGGTTCGCGGGCGGCAAGCTCACCGAGACGATGGACGCGTTCGCGGCGCAGCATCACGGGCTCGCCCCCGTCGTGGTCGTCGCCGACGGCACCGGATCGACGCTCGCGAACCCGCTGTGTGTCGACTCGAAGCTCGGCAACGTAGCCACCTACCTGGCCACCGACGTTCCCGCCTGGGTGAAGGCCAACCTGCAGGTCGACCCGGACCCCCGCGCGTGGGCGGTCGGCGGGTTGTCCTACGGCGGCACGTGCTCGCTGCAGCTGGCCACGAACCACCCGGACGTCTATCCGACCTTCCTCGACCTGTCCGGGCAGCTCGAGCCGACGCTGGGTGATCGGAAGCGCACCGTCGACGCCGCGTTCGGCGGCGACGAGGCCGCGTTCCGGGCCGTGAACCCGATGGACCTGATGGCGACCCGGCGGTATCCGGGCACCTCCGGGGTGTTCGTCGTCGGGAGCGACGATCGCGACTACTCGCCCGGCGTGCACACTCTGTACGACGCCGCGCGGAACGCGGGCATGGACGTCCGGCTGGTCGAAGTGCCCGGCGGCCACAGCTTCGCGGTGTGGTCGGCCGGCGTCGCACACGAAATCGACTGGTTGTCGAGGAGATTGGGGCTGATCTCGTGACGTCCGTGCTGTCCGCGTCGGGCCGGCAGACCCGACGCGTCGCCGACCTCGTCCGGGCCGGGGTGTCCGGCGCCCCGGTGAGCATCTCGCTGCTGGTGCTGATGTGGGTGCTCGGCGCAGCCACCGACAACCTCGGGCGGCCCAGCCGTTACGTGACACGCCAGTTCGCCTCCGGAATTCTGGCGTTCGAGCACGGGCGGGTGTGGACCGCGCTGACGTCCGGTCTGTGGGCACCCGGGCTGGTCGGGTACCTGGTCGCGACCGTTGCCATCCTGCTCGCGGCGGTGCCGCTCGAACGGCGCATGGGGTCCGGGCGGTTCGCGGTCGCCGCGGTCTCGACGCAGGTGCTGGGCACGCTGATCGCCCTCGGGGTGTCGGAGGCGATCAAGGTCGTCGACGAGGCGTGGGGTTTCCGGCTGCACGTCGGCGTCGCGCTCAGCCCGACTCCGTGGATCGTCGGTGTCGCGATGGTCGCCAGCTCGTCGATGAACACGCTGTGGCGACGGCGACTCCGGGTCGGGCTGATCATGCTGCTCGCGACCCTGGCGCTGTTCAGTGGGCATCTCCTGGACATGGTGCGGCTGTGCTCGGCGCTGGTCGGCCTCGCGCTCGGCCCGGTGATCGTCGGTCGGTCCGCGCGCGGCCCACGCCTGGCCGGCACCCAGCGCGAGGGCCGGGTCCTGGTCGCGCTGGTCGTCGCGGCGAGCGCGATCGGCCCGGCGCTGGCCGCGTTGTCGCCGAACGCGGTCGGGCCGCTCGCCGTGTTGCGCGAACTGTTCCGCGGCGTCGACTGGACCCCCTCCGAGGTGCGGGACCTGTGCGCGCAGTCCCGCACCGGCGAGGACTGCCGACGCGGTCTGCTCGGACTGCGGCTCGGCGGGCTCGGGCCGACGATCCTCAGCCTGATGCCGTCCGTGTTCCTGCTGGTCCTCTCCGACGGGCTGCGGCGTGGCCGACGGTTCGCCTGGCTCGCGGCGGTCGTCGCGCAGGTCGTCCTCCTGGCGTTGTCGCTGTTGAACTTCGGTGTTCGCTACGTCGGGTTCGTCGGGGAGGAGTCGCTGTTCTACGGCCTCGACTCGCCGAACCTGTACCGCACGCTCGCGCCGTTCCTGACCCCGCTCGCGGTCCTGATCCTGCTGCTGGTGACCCGCCGCTTCTTCACGGTGTCCGCCCCCCGCGGTACCTACCGGCGGATGTGGGTGCGGCTGGCCGTGTTCGGTGTCGGGCTCGGCGTCGCCTATGCGCTGCTCGGGCTGCTCGCACGCAACGGCTTCGACCGCCGGCCGGCCGTGATCTCCCTGGTCGCCGACTATCCGCAGCGACTGATCCCGCCGGTGTACCTGCAATGGCTCGACCCCCGGTTCCTGCCGAACGACGCGATGACCACACTGCTGTACGAGTGGACCGGCGTACTGCTGTGGGCGGTCTCCTGCATCGCGGTGGCGGCGACGTTCCTCGCGCCCGCGTACGGCGCGGCCACCGGCGGCACCGAACACGCCCGCAGCCTGCTGATCCGGAGCGGCGGCAGCCCGTTGTCGTGGATGACCACCTGGCGCGGCAACCGGTACTGGTTCGCGCCCGACGACGTCAGCTACGTCGCCTACCGTGTGATCTCCGGGGTCGCGCTGACCACCGGCGACCCCGTCGGGCCGCGGGAGTCGTTGCGCGCCACCGTCACCGGGTTCGCGGAGTTCGCGACCGGGAACGGCTGGATCCCGTGCTTCTACTCGGTCACCGGGGAGTTGCGCGCGATCACCGACTCGCTCGGCTGGGCCGGGATCCAGGTGGCCGAGGAGACGGTGCTGCATCTCGACGAACTCGAGTTCAAGGGCAAGAAGTTCCAGGACGTGCGGACCGCGCTGAACCGGGCCGAGAAGTCCGGAGTGCGAGCGGAATGGATCAGTTTCCCCGACGCCCCGCTCGCGCTGACCGACCAGATCAACGCGATCTCCGAGGAATGGGTCGCCGACAAGGGCATGCCGGAGATGGGGTTCACGCTCGGCGGACTCGACGAGATCGACGACCCGCAGGTGCGCTGCCTGATCGCCGTCGACGAGCACCGCACCGTGCACGGGGTCACCTCGTGGATGCCGGTGTACCGCGACGGTCGTGTCGTCGGCTGGACACTGGACTTCATGCGCCGGCGCGCCGAGGGCTTCCGGCCGTCGATGGAGTTCCTGATCGCGTCCGCGGCGCTGTCGCTCAAGGACGAGGGGGCCGAGTTCGTCAGCCTGTCGGGGGCGCCCCTGGCGAAGGTCGACACCCGCAGCGACCCCGACCCGGACACCGTGAGCGACGCCGACGCGGAGGAGGCGCGGGAGCGGGGCACCCTGGCCGCGGTCATGGACACCGTGCTCGACCTGCTGGGCCGCACCCTCGAACCGGTCTACGGGTTCCGGTCGCTGCTCGCGTTCAAGTCGAAGTTCCAGCCCGACTACGTGCCGATGTACATGACGTTCGCGGATCCGGCCGCGTTGCCGAGCATCGGCAACGCGGTCGGGCGCGCGTACCTGCCGGACGTCTCGTTCGGCCAGGGTCTGCGCCTGGTGCGCACGATGATGCGCAGCAGCTGAGCGGCCCCGCTCACGCGCCCGGCGCGGTCGCGACGGGCGCGGGCCCGCCGACGGACCCGTACACGTGCCGGGTGCCGACGGGCACGATCAGCGGCCGGTCCGACACCGGATCGTCGATCACCCGCGCGTCGAGTCCGAACACGTCGAGCAGCAGCTCGGGGGTGATCACCTCGCTCGGCGTGCCCTGGGAGACGATCGCGCCCTGCGACATCACGACCAGGCGGTCGCTGTAGCGGATCGCCAGGTTCAGGTCGTGCAGCACCATCACGACGGTGCGCCCGAGTTCGGAGTGCAGCTGGTCGACGAGGTCGAGGACCTCCACCGAGTGCGCGAGGTCCAGGTAGGTGGTCGGTTCGTCGAGCAGCAGGATGTCGGTGCCCTGCGCGAGCGCCATCGAGATCCACGCCCGTTGCCGCTGCCCGCCGGAGAGCTGGTCGACGGGACGGTCGGCGAGGTCGGACACGCCGGTCATGGCCAGCGCCTTCGCGACCTCGCCCTCGTCGTCGGACGACCACTGCCGTAGCCACGACTGGTGCGGGTGCCGGCCGCGGGCGACCAGGTCCCCGACGGTCAGACCCTCCGGTGCGACCGGGGCCTGCGGGAGCATGCCCAGCGTCCGTGCGACGTCCTTCGTGCGCATCTGCGCGATCGCCTTGCCGTCGAGCAGCACCCGGCCGGCGCGCGGCTTGAGCAGCCGGCCCAGCGACCGCAACAGCGTGGACTTGCCGCAGCCGTTGGGGCCGATGACCGTGGTGATCACGCCGGTCGGAATCTCGACGTCGAGTCCGTCGATGATCAGGCGGTCCCCGTAGCCGACGGTGAGGGATTCGGCGGTGAGCCGCGGCTGGCCGCTCATGCGGTCACCTTTCGATTGTTGCGGATGAGCAGGTAGATCAGGAACGGACCGCCGAGTGCGGACGTGACGATGCCGACGGGTAGTTCGACGGGCAGCATCGTGCGTCCGATGATGTCGCTGCCGAGGACGAGCACGGCGCCCATCAGCGCGGATGCGACGATCGGCGGGCCGGCGGTGCGCAGCACCCGCATCGCCAGCTGGGGCGCGGCGAGGGCGACGAACCCGATCGGTCCGACCGCCGCGGTCGCGATCGCGGCGAGCGCGACGGAGGCCAGCAACAGGACCGCCTGCCCGGTCTGCAGCCGGACGCCGAGAGCCCGCGCGTTGTCGTCGCCGAGACGCAGGGCGCCGAGCGTGAACGACGAGATCACCGCCACCGTCCCGACGACGGCGACGCCGATGGTGACCGGCCAGACCTGGGCCCAGTCGCTGCCGTTCAGGGATCCGTTGAGCCAGACCTGCGCGCGGGCGACGTCGTTGATGTCGGCGGAGATGAGCAGCCACTGGATCAGGGCGATCAGCATCGCGTTGGCGCCGATCCCGATCAGCACGATCCGGTATCCCTGGACTCCGCCCCGCCAGGCGAGCAGGTAGATCGCCGCGGCGGTGGCGATGCCGCCGACGAGCGCGGCGAACGGGATGCCGAGGACGGCGAGGGTGCCGACGAAGGCGCCGCCGCCCCCGACGACGATCAGGGTCACCGCGGCCGCGCCGGCACCGGCGGTGATACCGAGCATGTCGGGGCTGGCGAGCGGATTTCGCAGGACGGACTGCATGATCGCGCCGGAGATCCCGAGCGCGACTCCGGTGAGCAGCGCGGTCAGACCGCGGGGCAGCCGCAGGTCCATCACGATGAACCGTTCGACCTTGGTGCCGCCGCCGAACAGGATCTCGGCGACCGTCGGGACCGGGATCGAGAACTCGCCGCGGCCGATGTTCACGCACAGCAGCACGAAGGCCGCGGCCAGGAGGGCGAGGGTGATCGTCGCCATCGCGGTCCGGCGGACCATCGAGACCCTGCCGACGCGGAACGCGGGCCGGCTCGGCACCGTGGCGGGCGGCGCCTGGGTCGTCTCGTCGGTCAGGCTCACAGCGACACCAGCTTCCTGCGCCGGACCAGCGCGATGAAGAACGGCGCCCCGAACATCGCCAGCACGATGCCGACCTGCAGTTCGCCGGGGCGGACGACGACGCGGCCGATCACGTCGGCGAGCAGGACCATGATCGCGCCGAGAAGTCCCGCGTAGGGGAGCAGCCATCGATAGTCGGGGCCGGTGACGAACCGGGCGACGTGGGGTACCACGAGCCCGACGAACGCGATGGGCCCGCAGGCGGCGGTCGCGGCTCCGGTGAGGAGGGTGATCGCGACGATGCCGATCGCCCGGCTGCGCGCGACGTTGGTGCCGAGGCCGCGAGCGACGTCGTCGCCGAGGCTGAGCACGTTCAGGCTCGGGGTGCTGGCGAGCGCGAGCGCGACACCGACGACGAGAAACGGCAGGATCTGCCACAGGACGTCCGGTCCGCGGCCCGCGACGGATCCGACGACCCAGAACCGGTAGCCGTCGAGGGTGGTCTGGTCGAGCAGGATGACGGTCTGGGTCATCGCCTGCAGGAACATCGCGACGGCGGCGCCGGCGAGGGCGAGGGTCAGGGGACTCGACCCGCCGCCGCCTATCGAGGAGACGCCGAACACGACGACGCTCGCGGCGAGTGACCCGGCGAACGCGAACCACAGGTACTGGCTCGGGGTCGCGAAGCCGAGCAGGTAGATCGACAGGACGACGAACAGGGCGGCACCGGCGTTGATGCCGAGGAGTCCGGCGTCGGCGAGGGGATTGCGGGTGTGGCCCTGGATCAGGGCGCCCGCGATGCCGAGCGCGATGCCGACCGCGAGAGCCAGGGCGGTGCGTGGGACGCGCAGCGTCCGCACGATCAGGTCGGTGTCGCTGCCGTCCGCGTGGAAGAGCGCGTGGGCGATCTCGCCGAAGTCCATCGGCCGGGCACCGACGGCGATGCTGGCGACCACGGCGGCGAGCAGGATCAGCACAAGAGCGCCGAGTCCGATCAGGCGGCGCCGGCGGATCGCGGTGAGCGAGCCGTCGGCGCGGATCGGCTCGAATCCCTCGTCGAGGGCGGTGGGGCGGCGCACCACCTCGGTACCGGAGCGGGGGAGCAGCGCGCGGCGTCGCCCGAGTGGCCGGCCGGTCGCGGTGTCGCGGGTGACGAGGCCGAGCCATTCCTTGCCGAGGCTCGCGCCGGTGGTGCCTTCCCGGACGCCGCGGTTCCAGACCAGCAGCGAGACCGCGACCGCGACCGTGACCAGGGTGAACACGATCCGGTCCATCTGGCCGCCGCCGTTGCTGTCGCGCAGCGAGTCGACGATGAACCAGCCGACGGCCAGCGGCAGAGCGACGAGGCCGAGGTCGACGGCGTCGGCGAGTGCGCGCAGCTGTCGGGGGGCCGGCCCGCGGGGGACGTCCCGGACCGCGTAGTCCACGTCTCCGGGGGTGGTGGTCACGGGCACGCTCCTGGGGACGGGTGAGACGAACGGATCTTCAGGTTACGTAACCCTATCCAAACCCGGCGCCCGGGCTCTCGGTTCGCGGCTACGTGTGGTTAGGCTAACCTACATTCGATTCCAGGTCGGACGACGAAGGAGTGAGCTGTGCCGACAACCCCCGTGCTCCACCGGGCCCGCCCCACCGCCGCGGTCGTGCTCGCCGACTCGTGCGTCCGGCTGCGCGCGCTGCTGCCGGACTACCCGCGGGTCTACGCGGTCGCGCAGATGGCGGAGCAGCCCAAACGGCGATGGTGGTCCGTGGAGCAGGGGATTCGCGGTGACCGGCTCGATCGGATGCTCGCCCGGACGCTCGAGGACATCCCGGACCGGCAGGCCGCCGGCCTGTCGGTCGCGTCCGCGCTGATCCACGCCGTCGTCGGACGCGTCGCCGCCCTCGTCGTGCTCGAGGGCCGCGCCTGGGACGCGGGCCTGGACAACCTCTCGATCCACATGGACAGCGACGGCTGCATCGACTGGACCGGGGTCTGGGACCCGGTCGTGCGGGTGCTGCCGGGTGACCGCGTCGCAGGCGCACCCGGCGCGGTGACGCTGCCGTGCGAGCGCGCCCTGGCGATGTGGACGGCGTGTCGCTGCCGGACCGCGCTCGCCCCGGTGTTCGACGCGCTCGACGCGTTGGTTCCGCTCGATCGGGCGCTGCTGTGGGCGATGGTGGGGGAGGCGGTGCTCGGGGCCGCGACGCTGGTGCCGCTGCGCAGCGCGGTGGCGCCGTCGGTCGCGGACCGTCGCGGTCAGGCACTGCTCGACGCGTTCGAGGCGGCGGGGCTGCCGGTGCGGGCGCGGGCCGGGCGGCCCGCGGTGCGGCGGCCGCGTCCGTGTCCCGCCGACGGGAGCCCTTGCGAGTTAGGGCAGGCTTCCCTATAGTTCTGGGGGTGAGTGACCACCGGACCGCGCCGGAGTCCTGAGGGCTGCAGAGACTCCCGGTCCTTCCCACGGCGGGCCCCGCACCGATCACCGGTGCGGGGTCCGCCGGCGTCCGGGCCGCGCATGCTTGACTGCACGAGCGGCGACTCCCGGGAGGGGAGGGCGCACCGGACCTACGGAGTGACATGACCGACACCAGTCAGACGGTGACCGACGCACTCGGCGCGATGCCGCTCGCGGAGGCCTCGCTGCTGTTCAATCAGGGTTTCTGCGAGGCGATCGGGCTCGAGTACCTGGAACTCACCGGTGACCGCGTGCAGGCCCGCTGGCAGGTCGGCCCCCACCTGTTCCAGCCGGCCGGAATCGTCAACGGCGGCGTGTACTGCACGGTCGTCGAGACGCTGGCCAGCATCGCCGGCACCGTCTGGCTCGGTGATCGCGGTCACGTCGTCGGCGTCAACAACAACACCGACTTCCTCCGCGCCGCGCGCACCGGAACCCTCACGGCCACCGGGACGCCGATCCATCGGGGCCGCACCCAGCAGCTGTGGCAGGTCGTGATCGTCGACGAGCAGGAGCGCCTGATCGCCCGCGGTCAGGTGCGGCTGGCGAACATCGAGGACACCGGCCGCCTCGCGAACGGCTAGCTGTATGAGGCCATGACGTTGGTGACGCCGGTGTGGAGTCGGGTCGCTGGCGGCCGGTTCCCGGCGGCAG
>NZ_BAABFB010000057.1:0-20921 GCF_039540555.1 Rhodococcus olei
CTGCTCCGTTCTTGCCGCATCTCTGAATCGCGGGCCGCTTACACGCGGTCGAGACGGTGGACGCAGGGCAGCAAGAGCGGATCCGCGTTGGCCGCGTACCGCCGAACGACGAGGTCGCCTTGGAAGCACGCATCAACGCACTCGCATCATCGCACGGCTGCGCTGGCACTTACACGAACTCGACCCGAGCTGGACACCGCCCACGAAACTCGAGCGGACCAGCGCTTTCGAGAAGGTCGAGACGCACGCGGCAACGTTCACGGGGCTCGTGGCAGCCCTGGCCACCCGACTCGTCGCGCACTCAGGCGCCTCACGGTCGAGATCGACGAGCTCGCCGCCGAGATCACCTCGCGGACCACCGCGCTGGCGCCGTCCTTGCTGGCCATCTGCGGATGCGGACCCCTGACAGCGGCCAAGTCGATCGGCGAGACCGCCGGCGCCGACCGGTTCCGCTCCAAGGACGCCCTCGCCCGCCACAACGGGACCGCACCGTTGCCGGTGTGGTCGTCGAACCACGCCCGACATCGTCTCTCGCGCACCGGGAACCGCCAGATCAACGCCGCCCTTCACCGCATCGCGCTCACCCAGGCCCGGTGCCATCCCGAGGCACGAGCACTGCTGTCACGGCGCAAAGCCAACGGAGACGGCGGCATGGAAGCGCTGCGCATCCTCAAACGTCGGCTCTCCGACGTCGTCTACCGCGCCATGATCGCAGACCAGTCATCAGCCGCCGTTCCTACCGCTGCTTGACAGAGGAGCTAGTGCCGCACCCGTGAACCTTTGCCCTGTTGCGGTCGACACGCCGACCGGTTGCGGCGTGTCGCCCACGGCATCGGCCAGCCTGGTCGGGTGGCAGAACGAGTACGAGTGCGAGAACTCGACGATGATGAAGGTCGGCGGCTGGTGCGGGTCATCCGCCGCGGCACCGGGTCGGTGGTGACCTGGCGCCGCGCCCAGATGATCCTGCTCTCCGCGCAGGGCATGCCGGTGGCGAAGATCGCCGAAGTCGCCTTCACCAGCGCCGACCGGGTCCGCGACGTGATCCACAACTTCAACAACGACGGATTCGACTCGCTGTACCCGAAATACGCCGGCGGCCGACCGAAGACGTTCACGCTGCCCGAACGCCGCGAGATCAAGAAGATCGCCAAGTCCACCCCGACCGAGCACGACCTGCCGTTCTCGACCTGGAGTCTGAGCAAGCTCGCCGAGTTCCTGGTCGCCGAGGGGGTGGTCGACGACATCAGTCACGAGGGTCTGCGCGTGCTCCTCCGCGAGGAGGGTGTCTCCTTTCAAAAAGTGAAGACCTGGAAGAGATCTCGGGATCCGGAGTATGCGGTGAAGAAGGCTCGCGCCCTGCACCTGTACGCGATCGCCGACGGCGAGGTCGTCCCCGAGGAAGGGGAGCCGGAGATCGTGTTCTGCCTTGACGAGTTCGGCCCGTTGAATCTGCAGCCGCACCCGGGTCGGCAGTGGGCCGAGCGCAGCGGCAAGCACAAGGACCCGGAGCGGGAGCCGCGGCGCCGGCGGCGTGCGACCTACACCCGCCCGCACGGCGTGCGACACCTGTTCGCCGCCTACGACCTCGGCACCGACAAGCTCTACGGGCACGTCAAGCCCACCAAGAACCGCACGAAGTTCCTCGAGTTCTGCCGATACCTGCGCACCCTCTACCCGGCGGAGGTCCGCCTGGCGATCGTCTGCGACAACTTCTCACCCCACCTGACCACGAAGAGGTGCCAACGGGTTGCTCGGTGGGCGGAGACGAACAACGTCGAGATCGCCTACACCCCTACGAACAGTTCATGGCTGAACCGGATCGAGGCGCAGTTCACCGCGTTGCGGTACTTCGCGCTCGACGGCACCGACCACGCCAGGCACAAGGAGCAGGCCAGCATGATCCGCCGCTACATAATCTGGCGGAACAGGCATGCTGCCGACGAGAAGCTACGCGACATCGTCAACAGGGCAAACATTGCGTGACGTGGCACTAGAGATAGTCCCCCGCCGGAAGAATCGACGCGCGGCTATATCCCTGAATGGGCCGGGTCGCCATCGTACTCGTCAGCGAGATCGATCAGCATTCGGCGAAGCCACCGGTGGCCCGCGACGGCGTCGGTCCGATTGGTCCACGCCATGATCTCGGTAATCGGCTGCAGGCGAGCTATCGGCGGTTCGAGTAGCCGGATCCCTGCGGCCTCATGAACCTTGCGCGCGAGTCGCTCGTGCACCAGGGTGATCAGCCTGGTGCCCTTGAGTAGGAACGGTGCGGTACCGAAACCTGCCGTAATTTCGGTGTTTCGACGAACTCCAAGGAAGTCGAGCTGCATCTCCGATAATGAGCGCAGGTGCCCGGAAGATGCTGCCAGGTACGGCAATTCGCTGAATTGCTCGAGGGTAATTTCATCTGCCACATCGGGGTGGTCCTTATCGACTGCGACCACGTAGCGGTCTTGGAACAGCACGTGATGGTGGAACTCGGCGTGTTCCTCGAACGCCTCTTGGGGGATGAGGAGGAGGTCTACCTGGTGTCGCCGGAGTTGGTCGGCGAAATCGTCTCCGGTGGGGAAGATCCGCAGGCGGATGCCGGGCGCCTCGGTTGACAGTCGGGCGATCAGCGGCTGGAGGAACGTCATTATCAGGTAGTCGTTGGCGATAATCGAAAACGTCTGTTCGGCGGTGAAGGGATCGAATTCGTTTCGCAGGGCGAGCACGTTCTCGATGTCGACGAGCAGATCACGTACCGGCTCGGCCAAGGATTCGGCGAGCGGCGTCGCGACGAGTGTGCGGCCGTCCCTGGTCATGATCGGGTCGTCGAAGAGCTTCCGGAGCCGTCCGAGGGTGGATGACATCGCAGACTGCCCCACCGAGAGGCGCTGAGCTGCGCGCGTGACGCTGCGCTCGGTCATGAGCATGTCGAAGGCCACGAGCAGATTGAGGTCTATTCGCCGAAGATCCATATGCCTACATTAATCGATCAAATCAATGTCAAACATCTCAAAGAATTGTTTGTACGCGGTGATTGGGGTCACTTACCGTCGCTTGAAGCGGCAGACGACACCCGTCGGATCGCGGCGGTTCTCGCCATCCCAGGAGGAAATAACGTGACAAAGCCCTTGATCACCCATCTGCGCCATGTGGCGATCGCGGCACCGGATCTCGATCGTCAGCTGGCGTTCTATCGAGACCAGTGGGGCCTGACCCACACAGACTCCGACACCGGTGTCCACTTCTTGGCAGCCGAAGGTTCACCCGAGCAGTATGTCCTCCGTCTGCGGAAGGCTGACGCGAAGCGACTGGACCTCGTCGCCTTCGGCGCCGCGCGCGCGGAGGATGTCGACGCCTTGGCAGCCGACCTCGCGGGGAGGGGTGTGCAGCTCGTCCACGAACCCCGCAAGCTCGACACCCCCGGCGGCGGCTACGGCTTTCGGTTCTTCGACGGCGACGGTCGTGTCGTCGAGGTCTCGTCCGATGTCACCACGCGCGGATTCCGCTCCATCGACCAGCGCGAGTCGATCCCGGTTCGACTCTCGCACTTCGTCGTCAACTCGGACAACCCGGAGCGGACCGTCGCCTGGTACGTCGAGTATCTCGGTTTCAAGCTCTCGGACACACTGTGCCTCGGCGCCCGAGGCGACTTCATGTGGTTTCTGCGGTGTAACGACTGGCACCACTCCTTCGCGGTCTCCCGTGGACCGCACGTTGCGGTCAACCACATCTCCTTCGAGATGCGCGGCGTCGACGAGTACCTGCGAGGTACGGGTCGACTGCTCCGTGACGGGATCCAGAAGGTCTGGGGACCGGGACGTCACAAGGCCGGCGACAACACCTTCTCGTACTTCATGGACAAGGCGGGCAACTGCGTCGAATACACGACCGAACTCGAGACGGTCGACTGGGATCACCACCACCCCTCGGTCTACGACGTGACCACGCCCGACCACATCGACCAGTGGGGCACGGCGAACCTGATGAACGAGTTTGTCGCCAAGCAGATGCACAACGACCCCGATCGCGGCGTATTCGTCGCTCCCCCGCTCTGACCCACGCCGACAAGAGGCCAAGATGACCATCACCAACGAATCCCATTCGACGTCCGCGTTCGGGACGCCGCTCGATGTCCTTCTCGACCGGGTCGAGAAGGACATGCAGGAAGATCTGATTCCCGCCGAGATCTTCAACAACGACGAGGTCTTCCGCGCCGAGATGGAGCGGATCTTCACCACCACCTGGATCTTCGTTGCTCACGAAAGCGAGATCCCCGCGGCAGGGGACTTCGTTCAACGCAAGATCGGGCTCGACCCTGTGATCGTGACCCGCGACGGCAAGGGCGGAATCAACGTTCTGTCGAACTACTGCCGCCACCGCGGTACCCAGGTCTGCCAGACCGACGCGGGAAACTCACGCTTCTTCACCTGCCCGTATCACGGCTGGACCTATGCCAACGACGGAAAACTCGTCGGCACACCGCTGATGCACCGCGCGTACGGTGAGCCCCTCGACCCGAATCAGTGGGGTCTGAAACGAGCCGCGAAAGTCGACTCGCGCAACGGGTTCATCTTCGCATCGCTTACCGACGACGTCCCTCCACTCGACGAGTGGCTCGGCGGGGCGGGATGGATGCTCGATCTGATCACCGCCCTGCATCCGGACGGTATGCGGGTCGCAGGCCCGCCCGAACGCTACCTGGTCAACGGTGACTGGAAGACCGCCGGGGAGAACTTCGCCGGCGACGTCTACCACTTGCCGACGCTGCACGCCAGCATCCAGGAGGTCGACCTGATCGAGGGGCTACAGGGCACCTGCGAGATCGGACGCACCTACGAATTCGAAAACGGCCACACATTTCTCGGCCACGCATGGACAGAGGCGATCGGTCCCTCCTTCACCCACTGGGGCTACGGCGCCATCCCGGGCTATGTCGAGCACTTCGACCTCAGCGATCTGGACGAGACACAGCAGTTCGTGGCCGAACACCAGCCCCCGACGGTCGGTACCATCTTCCCGAACCTCAGCTTCATCCGCATCTTCTCTCCGCTGCCGGACGGCCCGCCCGGAGTCTTCACGAGCTTCCGTCAATGGCAGCCGGTGGCGCCCGGCAAGCTCGAACTCTGGAGTTGGCAGTTCGTCTGGAACTTCCAGGACGCGCAGTCTGCGCAACGTGACTATGTCGGTGGCCAGTACTGCTTCGGCTCCGCCGGACTCTACGAACAGGACGACACGGTCGCCTGGGAGGGCGTCCAGCGCGCCGCGGCGAGCCCGTGGATGCGCAAGGAAGGTCTGAAGTTCAACTACCAGCAGGGCAACAACTCACCCGTCGACCAAGCCCCCGACCCGAACTGGCCGGGACCGGGAATTCACCGCAACACCGGCTACGGCGAACACGTGCAGTTCAACTTCCTGCGCCAGTGGCTGCGTGCCATGAAGGGCGAGCAGGTCACCGCGACAACTTCCGAAGGGACACCACGATGACCGCCGCCGCGACGTCGCGCGCCGTCGACCCTGTCACCCACACCGTGATCGCACAGTTCCTGGCACACGAGGCCCGTTTGCTGGACGAGGGACGCGAAGAGGAATGGCTCGACCTCCTCGACGACGACCTGCTCTATACCGTCCCGTCGCGGCAGTCGGCGGAGCCGCGCAGCAACGAGATCAACCGTGCCGCCTGGCGCATCCGAGACACCAAGGCGCACGTGCGAACCCGGGTGGCACGCCTGAACACCGGTCACGCCTACTCCGAGGTTCCGCCATCGCGCACGATGCGACTGGTCGGCAGCATCGAAGTCGTCCCGACGTCTGAGTCCGACGTCGTCGAGGCACACAGCTCGCTACTGCTCTACCGCCAACGCGGTATCGACGTGCATTTCGATCTGATCCCGTGCCGCCGAAACGACCGAATTCGGCTGACCGACAAAGGTCCCCGCCTTCTCGTCCGCGAAGTGATCCTGACCGAGACCAGCCTCAAGACCGCCAATCTGGGAGTGTTCCTGTGACCAGCGTGACCGTAGACCCCGGCCGATGCACCGCCTACGGAATCTGCGTCGGCATCCACCCTGACGTCTTCGCTATACCCGCGGGCAGCCCGCTCGCGATCGTCACCCGCAACGTGCTCACGGACGATGACCTCGAGGACGTCCAGGAAGCTGTCCGCGCCTGCCCGGCGCAGGCACTCACGCTGGTCGAGGGCTGACCGATGACCTCCGCCACCGACGACACCGTCGTCATCGTGGGAGCCTCGGCCGCGGGCCTCGCCGCTGCCGACGGATTGCGCGAGGGCGGCTTCGCCGGGCCCATCGTGGTCCTGGACGAGGAGTCGAACCCGGGCTACGACCGGCCCATGCTGTCCAAAGGGCTGCTGGCGGCGAAGGAGCACATCGCACCCGCACCCCTTCGAACCGCAGACCACCTGGCGGACAGAAGGATCGACCTCCTCGCCGGTCACGGCGCAGTGGGACTCGACATCGATCGCCGCCTGGTCGTCACCAGCTGGGGCGAGACGATCGAGTGGCGGCACCTCGTCATCGCCACCGGTGTCGGTGCCCGTCCACTCGTGACCTCCGGTGGCGCGTGCCTGCCGACCCTGCGCACCCGGGCAGACCTCGAGACCGCACGAACGCTCGCCGCCCGCGGGCGCCCGGTCACCCTGATCGGCGCCGGATTCATCTGCCTGGAAGTGGCCGCAGCCCTTCGCTCACACGGCCTCGAGGTCAGCGTCCTCGGCCAGCTGGACCTGCCGTTGGCACCCTTCGTCGGCGACGAGGTCGCTCGATGGCTCCGCGACCTGCACCGTGCACACGGCACGACGCTCGAACTCGGGGCGCCCACGGTCGCTGTCGTCGAAAGGGTGGACGGGTACGACATCGAGCTGTCGGACGGCCGCGTACTTCAGGCCGACACAGTGCTCGCCGGTATCGGCAGCGATCCTGCCACCGAGTGGCTGATCGGCTCAGGGGTCGCCCTCGATGCGGGTGTGGTCACCGATGCCGCCGGCCGGACAAACGTCCCGGGCGTGTGGGCGACCGGCGACGTCGCAACTGTCCCCGACTCCCACCTAGGCCGCCATCGCCGATTCGAACACTGGACCAACGCCGTCGAGCACGGCCGGCACGTCGGCATCAACCTCGCCCGTGGGGCGGACAATCCCTACACCGCGGTGCCGTACGTCTGGACCGAGCAGTACGGACGCACCCTTCATCTGATCGGCGAACGCCGGCCGGGTGACTCGGACATCGTCGTCGAAGGCGATGTGGCCTCAGGCGATTTTGTGGTTGCCCACACCGCAGACGGCGACCTGCACGGCGCAACGATCTGCGGTCGGGTCCGTGTCCTGCGCAATTTCAAGAAACTCCTGCGTTCGGGCGCCTCGATCGACGCCGCCCGCGCCGCCGCGACGGCATGACTTCCCCATTTGACCCTCCGCTCTTCTCGTGACAAGGAAAACCACCTCATGCAGATGCTCGACGACCACGTTGTCCTCATTCTGGGGGGCGGCTCGGGACTCGGTCTCGGAATCGCCCGCCACTTCCTCGGAGAGGGCGCTCGGGTGGCGATCCTCGAGATCTCTGAGAATAAGCTGACCGACCTCGCGACCGAATTCGGCGACGACGTCCTGCTGGTTCAGGGTGACGTCACCCGTATCGAGGACCTCGAGGCCGCCCGCACCGCCGTCCTGGAACGCTTCGGCCGCATCGACGCCCTCATCGGTGCTCAGGGCATCTTCGACGGCAACATTCCACTGCGCGACATCCCCACCGAGCAGATCGAGAAAGTGTTCGACGAGGTCCTGCACGTCGACGTCCTCGGTTATATCCTGGCGGCGCGGGTGTTCGTCGACGAACTGGAGAAGACCGACGGCGCCATCGTGTTCACCTCCTCCACCGCCGCGTACGCGGCCGATGGAGGCGGCCTGTTCTACACCGCGGCGAAGGGTGCCGTGCGCAGCGTGATCAACCAGCTCGCTTTCGAATTCGCACCGAAGGTACGGGTCAACGGGGTTGCTCCCTCGGGTATCGCCGGCAGCCAACTGCAGGGGCCGCGCGCCCTCGGCCTCGAGAACAACAAGCAATCCGACATTCCCGTCGAAGACTTCACGAATCAATTCCTGTCGCTGACCCTCACGCCGACGCTGCCGACGCCGGAGGAGTACGCGCCGCTGTACGCGTACCTGGCATCTCGACACAACACGACGATGACCGGCCAGACGATCATCGCCGACCAGGGACTGTTCAATCGTGCCGTGATCAGCAACGGCGTTGCAGATCGGGTGGGCCAGTAATCATGTACCGCTACTTCCCCACCAACTACGTCTGGAGCCTGTCGGTCAGCATCGCGATGAACTGCGGCGGACAAATCGGAGAGATCGACCAGATCTGCGCCCCGCTTGCCGACATCGCGAAGGACGGTGACGACGCCGGCACCGAGAAGTTCTTCCAGTCCTGGTGCGACTTCGCCGACGGCCTCGTGCGGTACGCCGAGCAGGACCTCGCCGACGGACACCCGCTGTCCGCAGCGGCACGGTACGCGCGGGCGTCCGTCTACTATCTTGTTGCTGAACGCATGCAGAGTCGCGATTACGGCCCGCGACAGGAGGCGTACCGCAAGTCGGTCGATACCTTCGCCCTCGCACTCGAGCACGGACGCGAACGAGCCGAGTTTGTGGAAGTTCCCTACGAAGATGTCTCGTTTCCCGCGATCTTCGTGCCAGGCGACGGCGAGGCTCCCGCTGGTGGACACCCAGTGATGGTGTTCTGCAACGGTCTCGACTCGATGAAGGAGATGCTGTTCCGGCTCGGGCTGCCTCGCGAGCTGGCGCGCCGCGGCATCGCAACCCTGTGTGTGGACCAGCCCGGCACCGGCGCGGCACTACGCGAACGCTCGATGCCCGCCGTACACAACAGCGAACGCTGGGCGAGCGCAGCGGTCGACTATCTGCAATCCCGCGACGACGTCGACCCACACCGCATCGGCATGAGTGGGGTGTCGTTGGGCGGCTACTACGCCCCGCGAGCGGCCGCATTCGAGAAGCGGTTCAAGCTGTGCGCGGTGTGGGGCGCCAACTACAACTGGGGGGAGCTACAGAAGCGCCGTCTCCAGCGGGAAGGCGAGAACCCGGTCCCGCACTACTGGGACCATGTCCAGTGGGTGTTCGGGAAGGATTCCCTCGACGATTTCATGGCGTTCGCACCGCAGATGACGCTCGAGGGTGTCGTCGAGAAGATCACCGTGCCGTTCCTCGTCACCCATGGTGAAGACGACCGGCAGATACCGATGGAATTCGCCGTACCCGAGTTCGAGAACGCCGTGAATAGTCCCGATCGGTTCTTCAAGGTCTTCAACCGGGCCGAAGGCGGCTCAGCGCACGCCGGTGCCGACAACGAGGCGGTTCCCGCGAATTACATCGCCGACTGGATCGCCGATCGCCTCTGACCCTGCCCACCTGCAGCACGACCCAGATCGTCCAGTCGGCTGCCCGCGAGATCGCGAGAACTCCATGAGCACAACCATGACGAATCGTTACGCAGAGTTCCGGACGGGATGGCCGGCCCTGTTGGCCGCGACAGTCGGATCCGGTGTCGGCGTGACCGCGTTGCTCTTCTACAGCCTCGGTTCGTTCACCGGAGCACTCCAGGACGAGTTCGGCTGGTCGCGCACCGCTGTGTCGTCCTCGTTCCTCTACACAACCGTGGTCCTCACCGTCGCGACGGTGCCGCTGGGATGGCTGCTCGATCGAATCGGCCCGCGGCCGATCGCTTTCGTTTCCGTCCCCGGCCTGACATTGTCGCTGCTGCTGCTGAGCCGCTTTCAGGGCGAGCTACTCCACTTTCATCTACTCTTCGCCCTGGCGGGACTGTTGGGTGCCGGAACCACCTCGGTGATCTACACCAAGGTGATCAACTCCTCTTTCTTCACCTCACGTGGACTCGCATTGGGAATCAGTCTGTCGGGGTTGGGCCTGGCAGCGTTGGGATTGCCCCTTCTCGTGAATACTGTCGTGCAGCAATGGGGATGGCGCGCCGGGTTCCTTGCCCTCGCGGCGCTGTCGTTGACGGTCCTTCCCTTCGCATTCTTCGGGCTGCGCAGCACGGCCCCCGCGACAGTGCACCCCGCGACACTGAACGGCGCGACCCGCAGTGCAGCGCTGAAATCCCGACCGTTCTGGACACTTCTCGTCGGGTTCGTTCTTGTCGGCGGGTCCATACCCGCGGTCATTCCGCACATGGTTCCGATGCTCACCGACGCCGGAGTCTCTGCCACGGCCGCGGCCAGCATCGCGGGACTGATCGGTCTCGGTGTCATCGCTGGGCGCCTATGTGTCGGGTTCCTTGTCGATCGATTCTTCGCACCGCTGGTGGCGGCCCCGTTGTTCCTGACCACCGCTGCCGGGTGTCTCCTGCTGATGTGGAGCGGGCCGGCGCTGGCTCCGGTTGCGGCGATCATGATCGGAATCTCCTTCGGCGCCGAGGCCGATCTGATCGCATTCTTCTGTGGTCACTATTTCGGCTTGAAGAGCTACGGGTTCATCTACGGTCTGATCTACTCGGTGTTCTCACTTGCGGTGTCGATCGGCCCGATCTGGGCCGGCGCATTCTACGACCACTCCGGAAACTACCGGGGCGCTCTGGTGACTGTGGCCGTCATGCTTGCCGCCGGCGCGGCCACGTTGCTCACCCTGCCCCGGCGGCGTCCCCTCGTCGATGACAACGACGACCACCGGTCTCAATCCGACCCCACCTATGTCACAACCTGATCGAGTCTGTCGAACAGACTTCTCGGCACCAACTTGGAGACAAAGACCTTGAAAGTAAACGCATCACCCGTCGAGCATGACCCCGCAGGCTGGACCATCGGCACCGATGTCGGCGGCACCTTCACCGATCTCTGGCTCCGCTCACCCACGGGCGAATCGTGGGTGTGCAAATCTCCGACAACTCTCGACGTCGTGACGGGAGTCGTCGACGCGCTGCGCGTCGCCGCCCGAACGGTCGGGAAAGATGTGCGCGAGCTGTGCTCGCAGGTGACCCGATTCGGTCACGGCACCACCGTCGGCCTCAATGCCCTGCTGACCGGACGGACCGCACGGACCGGCCTGATCACCACAGCAGGGTTCGGTGACGTCCTCGAGATCGGCCGACTCCGTCGCGGCACCGCGGGACTTCAGGGTCTGGAACTGGGCGACTACCACCTGCGTGGACGGATCCCACCGCTCGTCCCACGCACTCGGGTCGTCGAGGTCGAGGAGCGCGTCGACTCCGACGGACTCATCCGGACCCCTCTGGTCGAGATCTCGGCACTGGCCGCAATCGAGCAACTCCGCGCGCTCAAGGTCGACTCTGTGGCTGTGTGCCTGCTGTGGGCAACGGAGAACCCGGCCCACGAGCGGACCGTTGCGGAACTGATCAAACGCGAGCTTCCCGAGGTCTTCTTGTCGCTCTCTCACGAGATCGCACCATCCGTCGGCGAGTACGCCCGTGCCTCGACCACAGTCGCCAATGCAGCGCTCGGCCCAATCGCCGGCCATTACCTCACGCGCCTGGAAGACGAACTGGCCGCGCTCGGGATGACGGCGCCGATCATGATGACCACGAACGCGGGAGGCGTCGTCCCCGCCCGGACAGTGACCGAGCGTCCCGTCTCGAACCTGCTGTCCGGTCCCGCATCGTGCGTGGTGGCCGGCCAGAAACTCGGTGCCGAACTGGACGCTCGGAACGTGCTGATCATGGATGTCGGTGGTACGAGCTTCGATGTCGGCGTCGTCGTCGGGGGCATCGCACTGATGCGCGATGAGGTGACCTTCGGCGGAGCGGACATGCGTGTGCCGAGCATCGACATCGCCTCCATCGGTGCGGGCGGCGGGTCGATTGCTTCGGTCGACGGCGGCGTGCTCTCGGTTGGGCCTCGTAGCGCCGGGGCTCAGCCCGGCCCGGTCTGCTACGGCAAGGGCGGCGCAGAACCGACCACGACCGATGCAGACCTCGTGCTCGGTGTCCTCGACCCGGCTCAGTTCGGCAGCGGCGGGATCGTCCTCGACCGCGACGCCGCAGCCGCGGCGATCGAGAACAAGGTGGGGCGGCCGTTGGGACTGTCCGCCGTCGAGGCAGCCCGCGCCATCCGGGTCGTCTTCGACAACGCCATGGCCGACCTGCTGCGTGCAGTGACCATTGAACGCGGGCACGATCCCCGTGAGTTCACCCTCGTCGCCGGCGGCGGCAGTGGCCCCTCGCACGCGTGGGCGCTGTGCCGCGAGACCGGGCTATCCGGATTCGTCGTGCCGGCCACCGCCACAGCCGCATCGGCTTTCGGTGCGGGAACCTCCGATCTGAAGACAACCGCATCGCGAACCGCCTACCGCCGGATCCTGCCCGAGACGGGCCCGAGTGACGACGATGCGAAGGTCATCGTGGCAGCACTCGCCGAGACCCGCGAACGTGCGCTCGCGACCATTCCCGATTCCGAACGCGCCACCGTCACCAACGTCGCTTCGGTCCAGTATTTCGGGCAGGCACATCATCTCGACATCGCCCTGCCCGACACTGTCGATACGACCGCCGTCAAAGCCCTCCTCGACGACTTCGAACGCGAGTACGAGCAGCTGTGGGGCGCGGGATCCGGTTTCACCGAGGCGGGCTTCGAGATCCTGTCCGTGAGATCGGTGGCCGCACTGCCCGCCACCGACGTCACAGGCGGGGGTGGCGGCGACGTGTTCGTGAAGGTCGGCACGCGACCCGTCGTCTTTGACGACGCCGACAACCCCGACGACACCGCGGTGTACGAGGTCCGCTCGCCGGCGAGCGGACAGCAGATCACCGGACCCGCGCTCATCTCGCTCCCGGGCTGCGTCGTGGTGGTACCTCCCGGCTCGATCGCCACCACCGACGATTCCGGCCTCATCCACGTGAAAGTGAACTGACATGACAGCGACGATCGACGCCGCCCCGGTTTCCCTGGACGGCGCCAACACCGACCCCGTGATCCGCCAGGTGGTCCGCTCACGCCTGATCGCGGTCACCGACCAGATGCGCCTCGCGCTGCAATCGGTCAGCGGCAGCCCCACGGTCACCGAAGCGAGCGACTTCTTCACCGGCATTTACCTTCCCGACGGCTCCTTCGTCACCATGGGACATCAGGTCACCTTCGAGGCCCCTCCGGTGGGCTCGCTCATCCGGCACCTGCTGTCCAACGGCACGAAACTCAAGGACGGCGACCGGATCATCGGCAACGATCCCTTCGTCGGCGCGCTGCACCAGAACGACGTTCAGATGTGTGCTCCGCTGATCGTCGATGGCGAACTCCTCGGCTGGGCCGGTGTCATGGCGCACGAAACCGACCTTGGTGGTATGGATTTCGCGTCCTGGTCACCCAAGGCCACTGAGGTGTGGCAGGAGGGCCTACGGATCCCCGCGGTCAAACTGGTCGACGGCGGTGAATTGCGGGAAGACGTGCTCGACATGATCCTCACCGCATCGCGCCTTCCCGCGCAGGTCGGTCTGGACATCCGCGCGTTCATCGCGACCCTCAACGTTGCGGACGACCGGCTGACCGAACTGTCCCGGCGCTACGGCACACCCACCTTGCTGTCGGTGATGCACTCGATGGTCGACGACGCGGAAGTGCTCGTCCGGGCGAGGCTGCGTGAGCTGCCGGACGGAGTCGTGCACACCCGGGACTTCCTCGAACACGACGGCCACGAGAACCTCCTCTACGTCATCGACTGTGTGCTGACCAAGCGCGGCGACTCGCTCCACTTCGACTTCTCGGGATCGTCCCGTCAGGCCCAGGGCTTCGTGAACTGCTCACGGGCGGGGCTCGCCGGCGGTGTCGCCGGTGCCGTCATCCCCACCCTCGGATTCGGGATCCCCTGGAACGAGGGGATGCTGCGCCCGGTCGAGATCACCGCGCCGGACGGGCTGGTGTGTACCGCGGTTCCTCCCGCCCCGGTCGGCTCGGCGACCGTCGAGGCCGTGTGGACGGTGAGCAACGTCGTCTCCGCCGCGCTCAACCGGCTGCTTCTTGCCTCCCCGAACCATGCCCATCGCGCTCAGGCCGTCAGCAGCGGCACTATGGCGACGTTCAACCTGTCGGGACGCGACCGCCACCACAAGGTTTTCGGCCTCCACCTCATGGATCCCCTGGCAGGCGGCTTCGGCGCATTCGGCGACCACGACGGGCAGAACGCCGCCGGGCCGATCAACGCGCCGTGTCCATCCATCGCCGACGTCGAAGTCAACGAGCAGAAGAATCCACTCTTCTACCACTACCGGCGGCTCGCGCCCGACACCGGTGGCGCCGGCCGACGCCGCGGCGGGCTCGGCGCGGAGGTGGGGCTGACCGTATCGGTGCCGCAGGCCGAAGCCCTCGTCATGACCCACGGCGCGGAGGTCCCGAACTCCGCGGGGATCGGTGGCGGACTCCCCGGCGGCCTGATCCACCAACGCTTCAGCGAATCCGGAGGCGCATCGAGAAACCTCGGCCCGAAACCCGGATCGTTTCCCATCACCCCCGACGATCTGTTCGAGGTGACGTGGCAGGGGGGTGGCGGCCTCGGGGACCCTCTCGACCGCGATGTCGCAGATGTGCTCGACGACATCCGATACGGGGTCGTCGGCGTGGCCGCCGCGCTCGAAACCTACGGTGTGGTGCTCACCGACTCCGCAGACGAGGTCGACCCGGTTGCCACCGCTGCGGCCCGGCGCGGAATCCGTGCGGCGCGTCTGGGCGTCGACCCGGGCTCGATCCCGGACCCGATCCCGGTGAGCGACGACCCTGCGGACAATGGGGTGCGGCTCAGCGACCGGCTCGTCGCGGCACCGAACACATCGGGTACGTGGGAAGTCCGCACGACCGACGGCGCCGTGCTGTCCAGTGGATCGACCCGCTGGCGCGACGGCGCCCACCGCTTCGCCATGACGCTGCCACCGACAGCAGGCGCCCACCTCCACACCGACCTCGCCGTGACGGGCTGGGCATGCCCCGCAACGGGTGCGCTCCTCGCAGTCGACGTACACCTGCGCGACGAGCACCCGTTCCACGATCTCGACCTCGACACGAATTCGCTCACAGGAGAAGACCGATGACCCGAAAAGTGATCCTCACCGTTGCGCCGACCGGCGGCATGGCCACCAAGGCACAGTCCCCGCACCTGCCCACCACACCGCAGGAGATCGCCGACGACGTCGCCGGCTGCTGGGAGGCCGGCGCCAGCGTGGTGGCGGTGCACGCCCGCCGCGCCGACGGTCTCGCCACATGCGACCCCGACGTCTACTCGGAGATCAACACCCTGATCCGTGACCGGACCGACATCGTCATCAACAACTCGACGGGCGGCGGTATCCACGGCGACCTGCCGATCCGCCTCAACGAGGACCTGTGGGAACTCGACTGGCACGAACGCATCAAGGGCATCGACGGCGTCGGCTGCGAGATGGCAACGCTCGATTCGCACACCATCACCGCCACCTTCGAGGGGCGTGAGCACCTGGTCACGACGACGCCGAAACGCTCACGCTGGCTGGCCGGGGAAATGGCCAAGCGCGGCATCAAGCCCGAATGGGAAGTCTTCAACCTCGGCCACATCCTGTCCGACTTCACGGCACTGACCGCCGAGGGTCTGGACAAGGCGCCGTACTACTGCAACATCGTGCTGGGCGGGCACCGCGCGTTCCAGGGTGGCCTGCCGTACACACCGAAGATCCTGCAGATGCTTGTCGAACACCTTCCGGAAGGCACCGTGTGGGGGGTGTCCGGCATCGGCCCCACCCAGTTGCCGGCCACTACGCACGGTCTGCTTCTCGGCGGACACATGCGAGTGGGATTGGAGGACAACCTCTACTACTCGCACGGACGTCTGGCCACCAACCTCGAGCTGGTGCAACGCGCCGTGCGCATCATCACAGAGCTCGGCTACGAGGTCGCCACTCCGGCCGAGGCGCGCGAGATGCTCGGTCTCGCACAGCTCGACGCGGTATCCGCATGAGCGGGTACCGGTCGCGAGGAGTGGTCACGTTTTCCGAGACAGACGCCTCGGGACGCTTCCACTACACCGCCGCGCTCAAGTGGGCTGAGAACGCCGAGCACGAGATCTACCGTGCCGCTGGAGTTCCGATCGTCCGGTTCCCGCGACGCGTGGTGAACGCGACGTTCGAACGTCCCTTCGTCGACGGTGACGAGTACGTCGTCGAACTCCACGTCGAGAAGCTCGGCAACACCTCGATCACCTACGGGTGGCGGATCCTCAGTGGCGACGAGGTTGCTGTGACCGGGTCGCACACCGTCATTCATCTCGGGGAATCCGCACGTCCAGCACCGCTTCCGGAGAAACTCCGGGACACCCTGCAGCGCATTGCTCCCGCGTCCACGGGCGTTGGTCAACCAGCTGGAAGTCATTGCTGACCTGCGTCGTCCTGCGCTTCTCCGCTACGAAAGCCGGAAGCGCCCCGGCCTGCGGGCCGGGGCGCTTCTCGATCGAAGCACCCCACCTCTACCGTCAGGAAACCATCCGATGAAGCTCGCCACCCTCCGCGTCAACGGTGGAACCCGCGCCGTCCGACTCGACAGCGACACCCTGGTCGACCTCGGCTACGACGACCTCGGCGCACTGTTCGCCCGGGACGACTGGCCCGCGATCGCCACCGGCGCCTCGGGCGAGACCTGGCCGGCCGAGGGCGCCGACTTCGCTCCCGCAGTGCCCAAACCGTCGAAGGTGATCTGTGTCGGCCACAACTACACGGACCACATCAAGGAGATGGGTCGCGACCTCCCCTGTTACCCAACCCTGTTCACGAAGTTCGCCGACAGCCTCATCGGCGCAAACGATCCGATAGTCAAACCCACCGAGACCGACGCGCTCGACTGGGAGGTCGAACTCGTGGTCGTTGTCGGCAAGCCGGTCCGCCGGGCCACCGAAGACGAGGCCGTCGCCGCCATCGCAGGTTTCACCGTCATGAACGATGTGTCGGTGCGCGACTGGCAGTTCCGGACCGTCGAATGGACCCAGGGCAAGATCTGGGACTCCTCCACCCCCGTCGGGCCCTACGTTGTGACTCCCGACGAGGTCGGGGGTGTCCGGCCCGCGCTCGAAGTGAAGACGATCGTCGACGGCACGGTCATGCAGTACGACGACACCGGTACGCTGCTGTTCGACCCCGTCCACCTGGTTCGGTACGTCTCGACGGTCATCCGGCTCAACCCGGGCGACATGATCGCCACCGGCACACCCTCCGGTGTCGGCCACGCCCGGGACCCCAAGGTGTACCTCGTCGGCGGCGAGACCGTCGCAACGGAGATCGCCGGACTCGGCGCGTGCACCAACCGGGTCGTCGCGGAGACGTGACGGAGCGCTCGATGCAACTCGACGTTGCTGCCTGCGCCGAGATCGAATCACTCGAAATACATTGCATAGTCACCGAAGAGCACCTGCCCGGTTGGGCTCGCCCGCACGGCGTCGGCGATCGCCGGTGGAATGGGAGCCCAGTGGGCGGGCATCGCCGCTGCCAATTCCACAGTCCTCTACGTCTGCGCGATGTCGGCGATCGCCCGATCGAGTGGTGGGCAAATCAGCAGCGCGCACATGTACCCGACCGCGGCAATCAAGCAGGGCGCGAGCACCATCGCGGCGCCGAGCCACACAGTCACCGGGACGCTGAGCAGCAGCGTGGAGAACCCCACGCAGAGGGCGAACAACTGCTGCCACTGCCACGGCCGCGGTGCCGTCGCCCTCGCGATCCTGACCGCAACCCGAGCACCGCCGAGTGCGCACACCCCGATCAGCAATCCGGCCACAGCGGCGATCGGCAGACCCCACACGAAGAAGACGGCGGGCAGGCCGCACATGAACCACATGGCGGCCACCGGCGCCACCATGATCGGCGTGATGACAAGGTGGCCCTGCCAGGTCACCGGTGCACCGGCGTCAGCAGGTCGGGCCGGTTGTTGCGCGGAGAGTTGACCGCGGTGCTCACCTCGTATGGTTCGAGGTGCGGTTCGGGCACCGAGTTAAGCAGCGCGTCGACGTCGTCACGGTCGGGCAGGGTGGTGTCGAACCACAGGCCGATGAACGTGTCCGGGAGGATCACTGGGGACCTGTCGTGGACGAACCCCGTCGCGTCGGTGGCCGGCCGGGTCAACACGGTGCACGTCCACAGCCAGCGGCCCGGGTCATCCTCGGGCAGTTCGGGGTTCGGCCACAACTCGTAGAGGCCGGCCATCGCGATCGGGTCGTCCACATGCAGGAAGAACGGGATCTTCTTCCCGTCCTCGCCCTTCATCCACTCGTAGTACCCGTCGGCCGGCAGGATGCAACGGCGACGGGCTGCGGCCGCCTTGAACGCCGGCTTCTGCGTGATCGTCTCCGATCGGGCATCGATCATGCGCGAGCCGATCTTCGGATCCTTCGCCCACGACGGCACCAGGCCCCACTTGAGCGTGCTGTTGACCTGCCGAACCGGAGCGGCATCAGGTTCCTCACGTGGCGGCCGTTCGAGCACCACGTTCACCCGCTGCGTCGGCGCGATGTTGTACGACGGCGGCAATTCCTCGCCCACCGTCTCGGTCGCGTCGAAGGCAGCCACCAGATCCCGTCGACTGCTGGTCGACGCGTAGCGTCCGCACACCGCCCGCTCCCCTCTCGCGATCGAACCTTGTCGCCACCATCGTCACCCAGCCGGCACTCGACGCATCCGATCTCGTTGGACCGGCGCGCCTGCGCTCGCCGCGAAAACCAAGTCTGACATGGGGTGATGACACGTCCCCTCCTCCTTGGACCACGCCTCAGCCCCGCGCATCCGACTCAGTGCAGAGATCCGATCCAGTAATGGGGCGTGCCGACCAGTTGCGGAGGAACCCGGATCGGCGTCGCGCGCTCGTTGAGGTAGAGGCGGTAGGCGACCAGGCCGTGCTCGGGACGTCCGGTGTCCGGGTCGATGCCGCCGAGCAAGTAGATCCGCTGGGCACCGTCGTCGAACTCGGCGAACACCGCCCGGGCCCACGCCTCCGGCTCGTGCGATTCCACGTGCCGGCGGGCGCCTGACGCGCTGTCGGCGCTCGCGACGGTCACCGTCACGACGGTTCCGGCGGCGGCCGGATCCCATCGCCCCGGCCCAACGGCGAACTGCCGGGAGGTGATCGTGACGGTCAGGGTGACGTTCTCCGTCGCGAGCGCTTCGGCCACCACGGTGCTGGGGCTGTCGTCGATGGCACCGGTGGTGAACGAGGGAAGCCGGTGCGCTTCACGGATGCGGGCAGCCAGGAGGCCTCGGTCGGTCTGCACCTCGCCGAGGTTACTGGCGGCCCGGTTCGACACTGGCGGCGGCCCAGTGGCAAGAAATGCCCTGTTACCTGCGTATATGACACGTCCCCGGAGTGACACGGCGGCCGCGGCCGCCTGCTCCAGCAGATCCTCGACGACTGGATGAACCGGACTCCGGCGGAATGACCACGGTCCCCGCACCCAAACGGGTGCGGGGACCGTCGCCAAGGGGACTAGCTCGCACGTGGGAGCCGCCCGCCGGCGGCACCGTCAGCTCCGGGGATCCTCGTCGGCGCCCGGCCCGCGCCGGCTGACCCTGATCAGACCGATGATGCGGTCGTAGGTGGTCGAGTCGTTCTCCTTGACCGCCGCAACCACGGTGTAGACCACGATGATCAGAATCACGAGGGGCACCGCGGCCACACAGGCGATCAGTGCGAGGGACGCGCCAGGCTGAGCCTGAGTGATGGGGGCGAGGACGTCGCTGATGTTCACTTTGCGACGCTTCTGCGACACCATGTGACACAGTTCGATGCCGCTGAAGTGTCGGGGTGCGTCGACGTCGCAGTCGCAGATCAGTAAGAATCCCGATAACACGCACTTGGAGAAATCTTCTCGCGAATCTGATTGACTTACGAGCTTTCCGATCGTAAGTTTCCCCGCGTGGCTGCCTCTCCTGATCCGACCAGCTCGCACGGCGATCGCCCGGGCCTGTTCGAGTCCGTTCTCTGGCCGATCGACAAGGTCGCCGACTACTGGGATGTGTCGACCTCCCGGGCCCGTGCGCTGCTCGCGAGCCGCGGCATCAAACGCGTCAGCGCCTACCCTGCCGATCAGGTCCGCCGCGTCGTCCGCCGACAGGGCGCCCGCACCGATCTCCCCACCGCGCAGACGCCCGAGGTCAGCCCGACGGCCGGCCAACGACTCGAGGTGACCACGTCGAGCCTGACTCCCCTGCCGTTCCCTCGGCCGCGTGACGGCGCGCCCTCTCCATCGACCACCGTGGTGCCCCTGTTCGAGACCGAGCACGGCGCGCTCATCGGGGACATCAAGGACAACGCCGTGGAGCACACCACCGGCTCCGGTGGCACCCACCTGCTCGCGGTCTTCGCCCTCGTCGCGTACGGAATCGGCTGGGACACCTGGATGGTCGACCCCAAGCAGATCGACCACACGCTGTTCTTCCCCCACGTGCAGCGGACCAGCACCACCGTCGACGAGCACCGACGTCTGATCTCCGACGCGCGCGAGCGAGTTCGTACGGGCACCGACCGCCCACTGCTGGTGACCATCGACCTGGCCACCTTCGTCCTGGCGCAGGCGCCGGATATGCGTGACCTGCTCCAGGAGATCGCCGACGACGGCCCCGCCGCGGGCGTGCACCTCAACATCGGGATCAAGCCCGGACCGCACCCGATCACCGGCCTCCGCGCGATACGCATGGTCGGGCACGGGCAGCCCTTGCTCCTGGCGGGCGAACCGGCCGCCGGGCCACTGCTGTTCGCCGACTACATCCGCGACGGCGACCGCACCGACATCGACTTCCGCCGATTCCTCCGATTCGCCCTGCCCCGAGGATCAGCCGAACGAGACCGGGCAGAGTTGACCCGGGACCCTCGAGGAACTGCCGGCGGGCGGTGACAGTCACTGGTCGACCCGGTCGATGGCGGCCGCGACCGGG
>NZ_BAABFB010000058.1:0-1338 GCF_039540555.1 Rhodococcus olei
CGACGCCGCCGGCGCGAAGAACATCACCGCCGTCTACTCCGGTGCGGCCGGGTTCCTGACGTCGACGTCTTCTGCGTCGACGGTCACGGTGTCGGATCCGGCTCCGGTGGACGTCGCGACCGCGACGAGCCTGACGGCTCCGGCCACGGCGACGACCGGTCAGGCAGTGGAGTTGAAGGCGACCGTCAGCCCCGCTCCGAACGGTGGCACGGTGCAGTTCAAGGACGGCAACACGAACGTCGGTGGTCCGGTGAACGTGGTGAACGGTGTCGCGACGCTGTCGCACACGTTCGACGCCGCCGGCTCGAAGAGCGTCACCGCCGTCTACTCCGGTGCGGCCGGGTTCCTGACGTCGACCTCCCAGGCGTCGACCGTCACGGTGTCGGATCCGGCGCCGGCGGATGTGGCGACGACTGTGGTCGCGGGTGCGCCCGCGACGGCGAAGGTGGGTGTCGCGGTGGATCTCTCGGCGGTGGTGACGCCGTCGAATGCGTCGGGCACGGTGCAGTTCAAGGACGGTGACGCGAACATCGGCGGTCCGGTGCCGGTGGTGAACGGGGCGGCGACGCTGTCGCACACCTTCGATGCGGCGGGCACCCGGAGCGTCACAGCGGTGTTCACCGGCGGTGCCGGGTTCCTGAACTCGACGTCGCAGGCGGTGTCGGTGTCGGTGTCGGAGCCGTTGCCGACGGATGTCGCGACGACGACGACCGTCGAGGTGCCGGCGACGGCGACGGTGGGTCAGACGTTGACGTTGACGGCGACGGTGTCGCCGGCGTCGGCGGGTGGCACGGTGCAGTTCAAGGACGGTGATCGGGCGATCGGTCTGCCGGTTCCGGTCGTGGACGGCAAGGCCACGCTGTCGTACTCCTTCACCGCGGCGGGTCCGAAGGACATCACCGCGGTGTACTCCGGTGGACCGGGCTACACCGGCTCCACCTCGGCGAAGGGAACCGTGACGGTGTCTGCAGCGCCGGGCGAGGGCGGCGGCACCGGTAGCGCCGGTTCGCTCGACTCGATCTTCGGTTCGTGATTCCTGTCGGTCCGCTCGGATCTCCCCCTGAAGACCCGAGCGGACCGACTCTCGTAGGCGCAGAGGCCGGTCGAGACGTTCGACACCCGAAGGCGCCCAACAAGTCCTGCGCGCCGACAACGCGCGCCAGTCAATGGAGGATCGATATGTCGCGTCCGAATGTGCGACGTGGGGTGGCGACGTTCAGCGTCGGCGCCCTCGTCCCGCTCGGCCTGGTGATCGTCGGCGGGGGTGTCGCGTCGGCGGCGTCCGGGTCGGTGACGTGGGATGACGGGAATGAGCGGATCACTCGCACGATCAGTGAG